>JBEIPH010000193.1:0-3497 GCA_040377115.1 Micavibrio sp.
GCAAGATTTTTGCCAGATTGCCCTGTGGACGCGCACCAACATGGCCCAGCACTTCGGCCGCTGCAACAGATGCCATGCGTCCGCATTCAGCCAGATCATGGCCTTGGGTCAGCCCATAAAGAAAGCCCGCGGCATACATATCGCCAGCACCTGTGGTATCAACCACCTTATCAACCTGCGCTGCAGGGACTTCGATTGTACCTTCTTTGGTAACAATCACTGATCCTTTGGCGGAGCGTGTCAGCACGGCCATTTCACAGTCCTGACGGACGAAATAAACAGCCTCGTTAAAATCTTCGGTTTTATACAGCGAGTAGATTTCCGCCTCGTTCGCAAACAGGATATCCACGTTGTTTTTAACTAGATCAAGGAATTCGTCGCGGTGGCGGTCAACACAGAATGGATCTGACAGCGTCAGTGCTGTTTTGCGACCTGCAGCCGCCGCAATTTCACCCGCCTTGCGGAAGGCCTGTTTGGCGCGGTTACGGTCAAACAAGTAACCTTCAAGCAAAGTCACTTTTGAATTTTTAATCATTTCTTCGTCAAGGTCGCTTGGTGAAATCCACACACAAGCACCCAGATAGGTACACATGGTGCGCTGCGCATCTGGTGTGATCAAAATTAGGCAACGTGCGGTTGGGGCACCGGCATCAAGGGGGGCTGTGGTAAAACTAACGCCCAGTGCCTCAATATCATGACGAAAAACTTTGCCCAGCTGGTCGTTGGCGACTTTGCCGATATAACCCGCTTTGCCGCCAAGGGATGCAATCGCGGCAATCGTGTTCGCCACCGATCCGCCCGACATTTCCATGCCGGGGCCCATTTTTGCATAGAGCGCTTCAGCCTGATCCGCCTCGATCAAGGTCATGGTGCCTTTGTTAATTTTATTAACACGCAGGAAATCTTCCTCGGTACGGGTCAGAACATCCACGATCGCGTTGCCAATGCCGACAATGTCATATTGCGCATTCATCTGGCCAAGGCCGAAGTGATCTTTACCAAGATTGTCTTTGCTCATCCCCTAAAACCTCTGTATTTTTGTAAGGCGTTAACAAACCTGAACAGCATGGCACAAAACAGCACACAGGAACAAGGCAAACACAAGATTCACAGCGCTGCACTTGCGCTGGCGGGCACGCATGGCTGGCCTGCTGTAACACCAGTTGCGGTTTTAAAGGCCGCTAAACTCAAAAAGTGGCCCAACCAAGCGCCGGATAGTAACTGGCAGATCTTGTCAGATATTCTGTCAACTCTGGACGCCGCTGTCCAAGCAGACGTTCAAGAAAGACTTGGCGACAGCTGGCGAGACAATCTGTTTGAACTGCTGATGATACGCTTTGATCTGATGCAAAAGCACCGCGAAGGCTATCTGGCGATTTTGCCCGCACTTTTGTCACACCCTCATAAGGCCCAGCACTTCACCAGACGCTTGCTTAAATCCATGGCGCAGAATCTTAAAATCAGCGGCATTCACATGGGCAAGCGCAAACCGCTGCTGGTTGTCACACTGGCTGCCATTTATCTGTCATTGATTGATGTGTGGAAGTCAGATGATACCGCAGACCTTTCTAAAACAATGGCTGCGGTTGATCAGCGCCTTAACTGGCTTGATGAAGTAAGAAACCTAGGCCGGAAGGCCGATACGCACGCGTAAACCACCGGTGGGCGCATCAAGCAGCTCAATTTCACCGCCATGGCTGTGAACAATATCCTGAGTGATGGAAAGACCAAGCCCGACGCCGCCGGTTTTCTTGTTGCGTGACTTTTCCAGACGGTAAAAAGGTTTAAATACATCTTCGCGGTCAGCCGCGCTAATACCCGGACCATTGTCATCGACAATAATTTCAAGCAATCCGTCTTCAGCGCGAACCGTCAAATCCATTTTTGTCGCATAAGCAGCAGCGTTGCTCACAATATTGCCAATAGCGCGCTCCATCGCGACTGGCCGCACCCGCCACATGATTTTTTCAGGGCAATCAAGGCTGATTTCCTTGCCTTGCCTGCGCGTATTGGATGCCAGACGCGATACAATGCTGGAAATATCCGACATGACAGCACTTTCATCGCCATCACCGCGAGCAAAGGTCAAATAGCCTTCGATCATGCGCTCCATTTCTTCGACATCGTCGCGCAGCTGGGCTGTTTCAGGCGTATCAGCCGCCATGGCCAGCTGCAGTTTCAGGCGCGTTAAAGGCGTGCGCAGGTCGTGCGAAACACCGGCCAGCATCAGGGTGCGTTGCTCCATCTGACGCCGCAGGCGATCACGCATCTGCAAAAAGGCTGTCGCTGCCTGTCGTACCTCGGTTGCCCCCACAGGCTTGAAATCCGGCACTTCTTGCCCCTTACCCAGCTTTTCTGCCGCCACAGCCAGTCGTAAAATTGGCCGTATCTGGTTGCGCATAAAAAGGATGGCGATTGAAAAAAGCACAATCGCACTGCCAATCAACCACAGCAAAAAGATATAGGTTGTTGAGCTAACCAGACGGCGTTCATGGATGATAAAACGTGCTGATTTGTCTTTTGTGTATTCAACTTCTACAACAAACCATTTTTCACGATCATATGGCTTGATCATAAAAGGCACATCGAGACGATGATCAAGCTCGTCTTGCAGTTTCCGCCCCACACTGAACCAGTGAAAGCGCCTAAAAGGATCGTGGGCGGCACCATCCGCCAAAAGCGCTGCGTCGGTCAGATCAATACTAAGACCCAAGCTGCTCTCTGCCTCTTTAACAATTTGCTCAATATCTGCCTGACCACCCGCCATGCTCAGTTGACCTGTCACCATCTGGATTTCGCCAGTCAGCGCAAAGATCAGCTTGTTGCTCATACTTTCCCAGTGACGGTCAAAGAATACAAATGTTGCAATGGCCTGCAACAAAATGACAGGCACAGCGATAATCAGCAGCGAACGCGCAAACAAAGTGCGCGGCAAAAACCGATGGCGCAGCGAGGGCGAAGGATTGGCGGTTTTTAATCCGGCCACAGCACATACCCCTTGCCACGAACGGTCTGGATGTATTTTGGCAGTCGTGGATCGGCTTCGACTTTTTTGCGTAATCTTGTGATTTGGACATCAATGGTCCGTTCGGCCGCAGCATCCATACCCGATAGATCCGCCAGCTCTTCACGGCTCAGCGTCACACCTTGGCGCGACAAAAGGGCGGTCAGCAAGGCCTGTTCTGCCTGTGTCAAAGGCTGGCGTTGTTTTGTTTCTATGTCCTCAAGCTCGCCACGTTGCAAATCAACGCGCCAACGACCAAGCATGGTTTCTTTTTCTTGGCTTGACTGTTTTGATGCTGCTGCCGTTCGGCGTAAAATAGATTGCACCCGCAACAGCAGTTCTTTTGGCTCAAACGGTTTTGGCAGGTAATCGTCTGCACCCGCCTCAAGACCGGTGATACGGTCGTCAACTTCGCCCAATGCTGTCAGCATCAAGACGGGCAGTGTACTGCCCTGCTCTTTCAGGCTGCGTGTCAGGCTCAGGCCGTCTTCGC
>JBEIPH010000184.1:0-3736 GCA_040377115.1 Micavibrio sp.
ATCCGCGGTGCGGGCAACCTGCTGGGCGAAGAACAATCGGGCCATATCCGCGAGATTGGGGTGGAGCTTTACCAACAAATGCTGGAAGAAGCCGTGGCCGCCGCCAAGTCGGGTGCGCGCGAAATGTCGAGCACCGAAAGCTGGAGCCCGCAGATCAACCTTGGCATGCCCGTGGTGATCCCTGAAAATTACATCGCGGATCTTAATCTGCGTTTGTCGATTTATCGTCGCATCGCTGCACTTGCAGATCGCGGGGAAATTGAAAGTTTCGCCGCCGAGCTGATTGACCGTTTTGGCCCGCTGCCGCGCGATGTAGAAAATCTGCTCGATCTGGTAGAAATCAAGCAGCTGTGCCGTCAGGCCGGTATTGCGCGGGTTGATGCAGGTCCAAAAGGTGCGGTGATTGCCATGCACGGGTCATCCACCATCGATATTGGCAGGCTGGTTGGTTATATCGCCAAACAGACAGGCACGGCAAAAATCCGCCCCGAGGACCAGAAAATCGTCTTTATGCGTGCATGGGATGATTTGCCGCTGCGTATTAAAGGCCTCAACAAGATACTTAAGGAAATGGCCGCGCTGCTTTGATTTAAGCCGCCATCTGTGGCATCCTCAAGAAAAGGGGAGGGCCGTTTTATGAGCCGTGAATATGCGATGTCCCGCGTGCATGACGCGCTGGAAAAATCAGATGGTAATCATCTCAAGGCACAACGCCTGCTGATCAGCTGGCTTGAAAACGACCATAGCCTGCTGGCGGGTTTGGTTGCGCCGCACATGGCGGGGATTATCTCCCACGCGCTGGCACACGCGATGCAGCCACAGGGCGGCAAAGTTGCCCCGAAAAAAACAGATGCCGCGCGCAAAATCGATGCCAGCGAAGCCACCGGTGAATTCAGCGAAGCCCTGATGTCGAGCCTGAAGGGTGGGCGCAGCAGCGAGGCCTTTGGTTTTGGCGAAGCGTCACCAACCGCAGCCAGCAAACCCGGCAAAGCCTCTGCCAAGCACGTCGAAGCGATCAATATCCTCGCCGGCGGCAAAAAAGTCACCGACAAGGGCGACAAGAAGAAGCATTGAATAAATTCCTATCCAAACTTTTTGTGCTGAGTGCCGATGAGATTGAAAGCTATCGGCATGCGAGTAGTTTTTTTTACTTTCTTTTTGTGCACAAAAGATTTTTAGTGGCGGAATCCGGTGGTGTGCGTCCAGACTTTGTAATTTACTTTCAAGCTTTTAGGTTTGCACAATTCGTCACGTTATTGCTTACGATTGTTTTTTTTCTTCTTTATACTTTTGATGTATTTTCAAATTTAAAAGCTGCACTGCGTGCCTGCAGCTGGGGCATATCTACAATCATGCTGTATGTGATTTCCCCATTTTTTTTGATTAAGTTCTTTTACAATATTAATCCCAAGAAGATCGATGTTCTTGAGTTTCATGACAGATTTAATCCAGACCCCGCTAAGCGGAGTAAGTTGTTAGCTTTTCTTCTGTTTTCTCTTATGGCTCCTCTAGGATACTTTGTATTTTCCTACACTCACAAGCTGGTTGCAGATGGTGCTGGCGTAAGGCTTTTTTACGCTGAAAATGTTTTTTCAGCAGCGTTGCTTTTTACGGCAATGACGTGGCTTGCGCCCGTAGGTTTTAGCTTGTTTTTTATGTCGGTGGCGATTGCGTTAACACAGTTTATGCCTAATAGCTAAACTCACTTCCGCTTGAAAGAAGTAGGCACCACGTTGCCATAGCCCGTTTCAAAAACGGTGGTCGACGCAAAGGGCAATTCAGGTCTGAATTCCACGCGCAGGTGGCGTTCGTCATCTAGTGTTACGGTGATGCCGATATCCTGTTGCGTGCAGCCGGTCAGTAACTGTCCAAGGCCTGTCAGCTTGCTGATATCCGTGCTGCCGATGTGTTCGGCGCTGTCGAAATAGATCATGTGGGTGTTATAGGCATTGTCATCTGGCATGGTGCCGTGGCGGGGGCGGGGGATGATTTCGCTCAAACCCCGCAGCCAGCTGTCGATCAGGCCCAGATCGATCACGCGCTGCATTTCAAGGCTCAGAGATTTGATTTTATTGGCCATTCTTTTTGGGCGCGGTTTGTGCGCCTTTCCCTACCTCCCATTATGCCTGCTGATCGCTAATTTTATGTTAAGTAAATGGGATGTTTTCTATGGTGCAAAAGGGAAAATAACCTGCTATGTTTTCCAATAGTATCAACAGAGTAACACCATGAAACCGCAAAAAAACGCCGCTTCGGATGATGTCGCCGCCCGCCGTCAGGTTGTGCGCGAGGAATTTATGGCCGCCATCGGCTGGGACCATGTCACCATGGAAGCCCTGCAGGCAGATGCGTCTTTTCGCCGTTATTACCGCCTGTCGGGTACGGATAAACCCTGCCTGTTGATGCAGGACCCGCCCGATCGCCCACCCATTCCGCCCTATGTGATGGTTGAACCATTCATCATGATCGCCGAACATCTACGCGATCTGGGCCTGCGCGCACCAAAAATCCATTTCAAGGACCTTGAAAACGGTCTGCTGGTGATCGAGGATTTTGGCAACGATACCTATACGCAACTGTTTAACGCGGGGCATGACCCCAAGCCGCTGTATGAAATGGCGGTTGATGCGCTTGTCCACCTGCACAAACACCCCAAGCGTAACGATATCGCGCTCAAGCCATACAGCGATGATCAGCTGGTGGATGAAGCGATGTTGCTGCTGGATTGGTATTACCCGTCACTGACCGGTAAAAAACCAACACCCGAGATGAAAGAGTCTTTTGGTCAGGTCTGGAAACAGCTGTTTGCCAAGATGCCAAAAGACCAGCAATCGCTTGTTCTGCGTGACTATCACGTTGATAACCTGATGCTGACCAAAGACGGCAAGGGCATTGGCAAATGCGGCCTGCTTGATTTCCAGGACGCGTTGATCGGCCAGTTCAGCTATGACCTGATGTCACTGCTGGAGGACGCGCGCCGCGATGTACCGGCAGACCTTAAAAAGCATCTCTATGATCGCTATATGACCGCCATGGGCAAAGACCTTGACCGTGCGGGCTTTGATTATTCATTCCGTGTATTGGCAGCACAGCGCCATGCCAAGGTGCTGGGTATTTTTGTGCGTCTGCATGAACGCGACGGCAAAGACCGTTACCTTCAATTCATTCCGCATGTGCACAAGCTGTTTATGCAGTCGGTAAACGACCCCGCACTTGCGCCGCTCAAGCAGTGGTTTGCGGATAATAAAATTGATATCGCCCTGCCGCTCAAGCAGGTGGAAAAGCTTAAAGCACCATCCCCTTAAAATCCCCAACCTATCAAGAGAAAAACAATGACAAATAAATTCATCGCCACCAGGCTTGATAAAATCAAGCCATCCGCAACGCTCGCCCTTGCTGCCAAGGCGCAGGAATTAAAAGCGCAAGGCAAGGACGTGATCGGCCTGTCGGTGGGCGAACCTGATTTTGACACGCCCGATTTCATCAAGGCCGCTGCCAGAAAAGCCATGGATGATGGCAAAACAAAATACACGCCCGTACCCGGCACGCCCGAGCTGCGCAAGGCGATTGTTGAAAAATTCAAACGCGAAAACAACCTGACCTACACGGCTGATCAAGTGATTGCCGGTACGGGTGGCAAACAGGTGCTGTACAACGCTTTCATGGCAACGCTTAACCCCGGTGACGAGGTTGTGATCGCCGCCCCTTATTGGCTGTCTTATCCTGAAATGGTGGC
>JBEIPH010000038.1:0-7027 GCA_040377115.1 Micavibrio sp.
CCGAGCCCTTGCCACTGTTTATGGCCGTGCCTTTAGTGCGGGGTATCATGAATCCATCGCTATTGATAACGCTGTGCATGACATTCGCCAGCTGGAAGTTCTGGCGACGCAGGAAGATCCCATCCGGTTGGAATTTTACCGCCTGAACGATGCACCGGCTGATCATTACCGACTGAAGGTTTATATCCGTGATAATCCTGTGCCACTGTCAGATATTCTGCCGGTGCTGGAAAACATGGGGCTTAAGGCGTTGGCAGAAATGCCATTTGAGGTTCACCCCGCCAACAGCAAACATCCGCTGTGGATACATGACTTCACCTTGACGGGCACGGCAAATATCGACCTTGCCACCATCAAGTCGAATTTCGAGCAAGCCTTTGTTGAAATCTGGCGCGGACGTGCTGAAAACGACGGGCTAAATGCGCTTATCATGCTGGCCAATCTCAGCTGGCGCGAGGTGTTGATCCTGCGCACCTATAATAACTATCTACGTCAGGCGCGCTTTCCCTACAGCCGCCGCTATGTAGAACAGGTTTTGGCGCTTTATCCCGTTATCGCGCGTGATCTGGTGGCGTACTTCCATGCGCTGCACGACCCCAAGAGCAAGGAAAAAGCCGACAAGCACGAAGCGGCTTTGCTCGAAAAGCTGCAAAATGTCGAAAAGCTTGATCATGACCGTATTTTGCGCAGCCTGTTGACGTTAATTAAACAGACGCTTCGCACCAATTACTATCAACCGGGTGTTGATGGCCGTGCGCGATCGTTGATTGCAGTGAAGCTCGACAGCAAGAATTTGCCCGACCTGCCGTTGCCACGCCCGCATGTTGAAATCTTCGTTTACTCTGCAAGGGTCGAGGCGGTGCATCTGCGCGGTGGTGAAATTGCACGCGGTGGTATCCGTTGGTCTGATCGCCATGATGACTTCCGCACAGAAATCCTCGGGCTGCTCAAGGCGCAAACAGTTAAAAACACTGTGATTGTGCCTGTTGGTGCCAAGGGTGGCTTTATCGTCAAGCAACCACCACAGCAAGGCGGGCGCGAGGCGTACCAAAAAGAAGGTATCGAGTGTTACAAGCTATTCGTGCAGGCGATGCTCGACATAACCGACAACAGCGTCAAGGGCAAGATTGTGCGCCCCGCCAATGTGCGCTGCCACGACGGGATTGACCCCTATCTGGTTGTTGCGGCCGACAAGGGCACAGCAACGTTTTCGGATATTGCCAACGGTTTGTCGCTGGCGGCCGGTTTCTGGCTGGGCGATGCCTTTGCATCGGGTGGATCGGCTGGATACGACCACAAGAAAATGGGCATCACTGCCAAAGGGGGCTGGGAGTCTGTGAAGCGTCACTTCCGCGAGCTGGGCAAAGACATCCAGCGCGAGGAGTTCACCGTTGCTGGTGTGGGCGATATGGGTGGGGATGTGTTTGGCAATGCCATGCTGCTGTCGCCATGTATCCAACTGGTGGCTGCCTTTAACCATCAGCATATTTTAATTGACCCCAATCCCGATGTGAAAAAATCTTTTGCTGAACGCCAGCGTCTGTTTGATACGCGTGGTGGCTGGGATCAGTACGATAAATCTGTGCTGTCTGCGGGCGGTGTGGTGTTTGAACGCAGTCTGAAAACCATCAAACTGTCTGCACAGGCTAAAAAGCGCCTTGGTTTGACAGCGGACAGCATGACGCCGGATGAACTGATCCGCGTTATTCTTAAATCCGATGTCGAATTGATGTGGTTTGGCGGTATTGGCACATATATCAAAGGCAGTCGACAAAGCGACGCCGATGCCGATGACAAAACAAACGACAGCTTGCGTGTGGATGGCCGTGATGTGCGCGCGCGCGTTCTGGGCGAGGGGGCAAACCTTGGCGTAACGCAGGCGGGCCGCATCGAATATGCGCGACAGGGTGCAGGCGGTGTAGGTGGCAAGATCAACACAGACTTTATTGATAACTCGGCGGGCGTTGATTGTTCGGATCATGAGGTCAACATCAAAATCTTGCTAACCGATGTCATGACAAAACACAAAATGACCTTGCCACAACGTGACAAGCTGCTGGCGAGCATGACGGATGATGTGTCGCGTCTGGTTTTGCGTGACAACTATCAGCAGACACAGGCCCTGAGCTTCCAGTCTTATCTGGGCCGCGAACAGTTGAATCTGCAGCATGAATATATCCGTCGTCTTGAAAAAGACGGGTTGCTCAAACGTCAGCTTGAAGGCCTGCCGGATGACGAAAGCTTCGCAAGGCTGGCGCGCGATGGTCAGGCTTTGACTCGCCCCGAGCTGAGCGTTTTGACATCTTACGCAAAAATTGACCTGTTCAATCAGTTGTTAAAAACGGATGTACCGGATGATGCAGCGCTTGAAAGTTTGCTGGTTGGCTACTTCCCACCCGCCTTGCAAAAATATCTGCCGGAAATTCGCGCGCATAAACTGAAGCGTGAAATCATCGCGACAGAAGTTGTGAATATGCTGATCAACCGCATGGGTGCTGTGTTTGTCGCCTCGCGCATGGAAAAAACAGGGGCCAGTGCGGCTGATGTCGTGCGGGCCTTCCTGATATCTGCCAATATTTTTGGTGCACGCGAGCTGTGGTCAGCCATTGAGGCGCTGGACAACAAAGTACCCGCAGAAACCCAACTGGCGGCCTATGGCGAGATCAATTCTATCATGAAGCGTTCGGTCACTTGGCTTTTGCGCTTTGGTGATAAAAACCTGCCGCTCAAATCGGGTATCGAACGCTTTGCTGCCCCGCTTGAAAAACTGGCCAAGGGGATTGATACCGTTTTGTCCACCACGGCGCAGGAAAAAATGGCGGCTAATACCGCCCAGCTGGAAGGCCTTGGCCTGCCCAAGGCGCTGGCCCGTCAGATTGCGGTCCTGCGTGAACTGGCTTCGGCCTGCGATATTGTGCAAATTGCCCTGCGTAACAAGGCCGATATCATGGCTGTGGCACGTCAATATTTCATGGTGGGCGAGCTGGTCGGATTTGATTGGCTGCGCAGCCGCGCAACGGCGCTCAAGACTGAAAACAGCTGGCAGGCCCGTGTTAAGGGGGCCATCCTTGATGACCTTTACCGTCATCAGGCCTTGTTGGCAGCCGCGCAGTTGCAATCCAAAAAGAAAGCAGCAGGTCTGCCTGACAGCTTAAGCGAACAAGCCGAGCAAATCATGGGCGAGATCAGGCATCAAGGCGTGGTCAGGCTGGAAATGCTGGTGTTGGTGGTGCAAAGGCTTGGGCAATTGGCTGACGCGGCTGCTTAAAGCATCAGCATCAGCAAGACAAGCGCGCCAAAAAGCGTGTTGCGCCTGAAGGTTTCAAGGCTGCTGTCGGCACTTTCAGGGTCCCAGCTTTTCATCTGCCAGATGGCGTGGCCGACAATTGGCAACAACAGCAATGGCGTCAGGATACTGGGCGACGCTGTGTATTTTGCCAGCACAATCAAGATGATCGCCAGTGCCAGAAAGCCTTTGACGAATGATTTGCTGCGCTGACCAAGGCGCAGGGCGGTTGATTTGATGCCGATGCGCGCATCGTCTTCGCGGTCTTGATGGGCGTAAACCGTGTCATAGGCCAGCGTCCAGAAAATACCACCGGCATAAAGCAGGACTGCAGCGGTTGATACCTGGCCCGTGACAGCGGCCCACGACATCAAAACACCCCAGTTAAAGGTAAAGCCAAGAAAAAGCTGTGGCCACCAAGTGACGCGTTTCATCAGCGGATAGGTGACAACAAGCGCAAGCGAGGCAAAGCCAAGGATGATGGCCAGGCGGTTTAGCATCAGCAGCAAAATCAACCCAGCAAAAAGCAAGCCTGCCAAAAACAGCATTGCCTGACGCGTGGTCAGGCGGCCAGAGGCAAGGGGCCTGTCGCGTGTGCGCTCGACGCTGATATCAAGCTTGCGGTCCCAGAGGTCATTGATGATGCAGCCGGCACTGCGCAGTAAAACAGCCCCAACTGTAAAAATGACAGCCATGCCAAGTGGCAATCCGGCCGTGGAGGTATCAGCCAGCCCCAGTCCCCACAGGCACGGCAGCAGCAGCAGCCAGATACCTGTCGGACGATCAACCCGCGCCAGGCTTAAATAGGGATGCCAGCTGGCGGGTGTTCTGCTATATAAAAAGTGGTGCGGGTTAAAATCCGTCATGTTAGCCAGCATAGCCAAAATGGTCTTTTTTACAATGTCCGAGATAACCACCCACAAGCTGCCCCGTCTTTATGTCGAAGCCGAGCTTACAGCCGGGGGGTATTGCGCCCTTGATGAGGGGCAGGCCCATTACCTGCGCCATGTTATGCGGTTGGCAGCGGGTGACCAGTTACGGGTGTTTAACCGTCAAAACGGCGAATGGCTGGCCGTGATTGAAACCACCGGTAAAAAAGACATAGGCGCGATAGTCACGCAACAGTTGCGCGCGCCTGCGGGATTGCAAAACGTTGATACGTGGCTGGTGGCCTCGCCGCTTAAAAAAGAGGCGTTTGACTTTATGCTTGAAAAAGCCAGCGAGCTTGGCACAGCGCGTTTTGTGCCTGTTATTTGTGATCATACATCGGTTCACCGGCTTAACGATGATCGCCTGCGCGCCAGTGCTATAGAATCTGCCGAGCAATGCGAGCGGCTTGATGTGATGACAACAGGCAAACTTCAGAAATTGTCCGTTCTACTTGATAGCTGGCCAGCCGATCGCAAACTGATTGCGGCCATCGAGCGCAGCGACAGCCAGCCGATCTTGAAAGCAGCCGGTCAGCTGTCAGGACAAAAACTTGCCGTGCTGATCGGGCCCGAGGGTGGATTTTCAGCCGATGAAAAAGCGCGTCTGCTGGCCTGCCCCTTCGTTGTGCCTGTCAGTCTGGGGCCGTTGATTTTGCGGGCTGAAACCGCGGCCGTGGCGGCCCTGTCGGTTTTGGCGGCCCTTAAAGAACACTGATTTTACTGGGTAATTTTATTACCGCAGCATTTATATTGACATAATAAATATATATCGGCAAATTGAGGTATTCATGACCTCAATTTAAAACAAAGGCCGACCACAGCGTATGTCCAGCCCAAGCCATAGCAACAGCAAGCCAATCGCCGGCAAGCACGAGCTTGTGAACTGGTTTGCGCAGGCGTGCACACCTGCCGCCAAAAGATTGATAGGCGTGGAACATGAAAAGCCGCCGTTTTATTTAGACAACCTGCAGCCCGTGCCATTCGTGGCAAATGAAGATGGCCGCCACGGCATTTCAGATTTTATCGCACGCATGACACAGCAACATGGCTGGCAGCAGGGCGAGGTTGAAAACGGTCAGGTTATAGATATTTATAAAAAGCGCGTGAACTGGACGTTTGAACCAGGCCTGCAAATGGAAACGGGCGGCGCACCGCTGCGCAGCGTACATCAGATTGCGCGTGAAACAGACCGCATGATCAACGAGGCGGTTAAGGTCGCGAGCGAACTTGGCTTTGGTATGCTGGCCATGGGATATCATCCGACGCATGGTAACAGGGACATCCCCTCGATGCCCAAGTCACGCTACGCCACCATACGCGAATATGTGCGCACACATAAATATCCAAACGCGCTTGATGCCATGTATTGCACGTCTTCGGCACAGGCCAATTTGGGTTATCAATCCGAAGCGGACATGGTCAAAATGCTGCGTGTCAGCCTTTCGTTGCAGCCAATTGTGACAGCGCTTTGCGCCAATTCGCCGTTTGCCTATGGTGGTTTGACGGGCTATCAAAGCTTCCGCAGTCACAAGATCTATAACAACATGGGCGGGCGTTACGGATTTATGCTGCCTGTGGCGTTTGAAGAAGGTTTTGGTTTTGAAATGTTCGTCGACTATGCGCTCGAGCGTATGCCGATGATGGGTGTTTACAAAGGATCGGTATTCCTTGATGCCAAGGGTGCCAACTTTAAAAGCTTCATGGAGGGCAGGCTCGAGGCTTGCCCCGGTCAGGTCGCCACGCTTGATGACTGGCAAAATCATCTGAATACAATTTGGTCCGAAGTCCGCCTGCGCCGTTTCCTTGAAATGCGCGGGGCTGATAATGGCCCTGCGGAAATGATCAAGGCGCAGGCGGCGTTGTGGACGGGATTGCTTTACGACAGTGCGGCGCTTGATGCGGCCTATGAAATGGTGCGCGACTGGACACCACAGGATCGTGACTATTTGCGATTGATGGTTCCCGTACATGGCCTGCAGACGAAATTCCTTGGCACAACAGTGCAGGAATTTGCCAAAAACGCGTTGGCACTTGCTGAAACAGGTCTTAAAACACGCCGCCAAGTGGATAACCGTGGTAACGATGAATCTGGCTATTTAGCGCCAATGCATGAAATTGCAGCCAGTGGCCTTAACTGGGCGCAACGTCTGGAACATCGCTTCCGCCATGAATGGCACGGCGATATTAACAAGGTGTTTGAAACAATGGACTACGCGCGCAGCCCCAGTGTGCTGGCGATCGAAGCTTCTCCGCGCCGCAAGGCAGGCAAGCCGTTTAACTTGTCTTCAAATAAATAATCCAAAACACGACAGCAGGCAGACGATGGAGGCAGCAACAATCTGCAACCATGTCAGGCGTGTGCCAAGACGGCGTGCGCGGCTTTTGCCTGATGGGTCATTGATGCCACGCAGGTGGATAAGCCTTGCAACCACAAAGGTTGCACCAAGCGCGTGCAAAACAGCGGGTGATGTACCCTGAAGTTCGGCCAGCAAAAGCAACAGCAGCGCAATCGGCGCATATTCCAGTAAATGGGCCTGTGCGCGTGTGGCGGCGGTCAAGATGCTGTGCGCATCTTCGCTCATCCGCTCGCTTTGATATTTATGACGTAGCGAAACAACACGCCACGACAATACAACCAGTAAAATGGCAGTCAGCGCAGCATAGAAAGGCGCGATTGCGGTCAGCGTGAACATGACAAAATCTCCTTTTCGCTCAGACCAGTATAGCGGATTTGATAAAATTATCCAGTCTGGGTGCCGCCAACGGTCAAACCATCAATGCGCAATGTCGGCTGGGCCACGCCGACGGGCAC
>JBEIPH010000149.1:0-4239 GCA_040377115.1 Micavibrio sp.
CCCCAACCAGGTGGCGGCACGCACCATCGGGCTTGATATCGATGACATTTTCGAAGAGCGCGCCAAGCACCTCAGCCATTATCTGGCCTGGGAAGAAATTTACTTTGTGCTGTGGACAAGGCCTGCGGTTTTGACCAAATCAGATCTGGCGCGCGAAAGCGAGCGTGCGCGCAAGCGCAAATGGGTGGTTGCCGAAGATGCGCAATATCCTTTTGCTGCTATTGAATCGCTGCGTTCCCGCCATAACAGTTTTTCATCTGCCGCCACCACGGCGCTGCATGAAATGGGCATACAGGCCGATGTGATGGAGGTGCACGATGCACTGCGTGCCATCCGCGCCAATCTTTTGCAGACCGGAAATGACAGCCAGTGGCGCCCCAATTTGCCGGGCGACAAAATGGTTCCGCGTGCACCAGAGGATATCGCCGATTATTCCGATGTCTTGTGGCCATCCCTGCGCCAGCAGCTGACCAATAACTCTGCCCGCGTGGTGAATGACCACACGGTTGAAATGGGCCGCCACATCTGGTCGGGTATTGATATGACGCTGGGGCCAAGTGACCCAACGCCCTTCCCGCAATTGCTGGCCCGTTTGATCGAAGACAAAATCCCTTTCCGCATTTCCTATCTGATCGAAGGTGGCGGCGTTCAGGGCATCGCGCTGCAAAGCTTTTTGGCGTCGATCTTTTCGATCACCAATGCTGAAAACAGACAGGTGAAAGAGGCGCTTGAAGGATTGATTGAAATGTCCCGCAGCGAGCCGGTCGTCAAGCTGCGCATTTCCATGGCAACCTGGGCGCCCAAGGGCAATACAGAATTGCTTGAAGACCGCTTGTCGGTTTTAACACAGGCCTTTGAAAGCTGGGGGTATTGTCAGGTGACACAAGTCACTGGCGATCCGCTTGATCAGATCATGTCGTCAGCCCTTGGTATTCACTGTGCCAGCACAGCGCCACCCGCCATCGCACCGCTTTATGAGGTTATGAAGCTTATCCCGTGGCAGCGCGCGTCCAGCCCGTTCGAGCAAGGCGCTATTTTATTCCGCACCCCTGATGGCCGCGTCTGGCCGTATCAGACAGGTACCAACGTCACCACAACCTGGTTTGATCTGGTTTTTGCCCAGCCCGGTGGTGGTAAATCCGTTTTGATGAACACGCTTAATCTGGGCAGCTGTCTGACCGCTGGTTCAAGCGGCCTGCCGTTTGTGGCAGTGATCGATATTGGCCCGTCTTCATCAGGTCTTATTTCGTTGATCAAAGACGCACTGCCACCCAATCGCCGGCACGAAGCGGTGTCTTATCGCCTGCAGATGAACCAGAGCTTTGCCATCAACCCGTTTGATACCAAGCTTGGCATGCGCTATCCGCAAGTAACTGAGCGCAGCTTTCTGGTTGAGTTGCTGACACTGGTTTGTACCCCGCCCGGACAGGCGGAGCCCTATGATGGTATTTCACAGCTGGCCGGCATGGTGGTAGATGAAATGTTCCGCTGGCGCGATGACAATATCGCCAACGCCGAACCGCGCCCCTATCTGCCACGCATTGACGCTGCGGTGGACGAAGCGCTGCGCAAATATGATCTTGTTTTACCGCCAAGCGCTTATTGGTGGGATGTTGTTGATATGCTGTTTGACAAGGGGGCGATACATGAAGCCTCTCTGGCGCAGCGCTACGCCATGCCAACATTGGGCGATGCGGTTGCTGCGGCCCGCCGCCCGCAGATTAGAAACCTGCTGGAAGAAACATCAATTGGATCATCCTCCGAGGGTGTTATCCACGCCTTTGAGCGTATGATCACCTCGGGCGTGCGTGAATTCCCGATCCTGTCGTCGGTTACAAAATTTGCTCTGAGTGATGCGCGCGTTTGCTCGCTCGACCTTGCTGACGTGGCGCCGCAAGGTGACGCCACCGCTGAACGCCAGACAGCCATCATGTACATGCTGGCACGTCATGCGCTGGTCACGCCGTGGTGGATCAACGAAGAGGCGCTTAATCAAATGCCAGCACGCTATCGCCCTTATCACGAAGAGCGTCTGCGTGCCTTTGCTGAAACACCCAAAAGACTTTGCTATGACGAATTCCACCGTACCTCCTCATCAAAATCGGTGCGGGGACAGGTTGTGCGCGACGTGCGCGAGGGCCGTAAGCGCGGGATTCAAATTATTCTGGCCTCCCAGATGCTGCAGGACTTTGACGATGACATGGTCGATCTGGCCACGGGCGTTTGGGTTCTGGGTACGGCCATTTCAGATGGTGCGGTTGATGCCACACAGGCGCGCTTTGGTCTGTCAGAAACCGCGCGTTGGATTATTCGCCACCGACTGACCGGCCCCAAAGCCTCGGGTGCGCCCGCATTGCTTGTTCTGGGTACAACCGAAGGCAAGTATGAACAACATCTGATCAACACGCTTGGCCCCATTGAATTGTGGGCGTTTTCAACCACGGCCGAGGATGCTGCCATCCGCAACCGTCTTTACAGCCGTATCGGTGCAGCACAGGCGCGCCGCCTGCTGGGTGCAAACTTCCCGGGTGGATCAGCGCGTAATGAAATCCGTCGTCGTATCGGCCTGATGTCTGAAAAAATGGGCGAGAATGAAACCGTGTCACTCTCGGCTGTGCTCGACCAGATTGTTGACGAGATGGTGGCCTCAACCCAAGTGAAGCTGGTTGATGTCGAAAAGGTCACCGACGGTGGCGGTAACTCCCCACGCCTGCCCAACTTCACCGGTAAATAATTTTTAAACGATGCGTCTTAAACCGTGCGCGCCAAGCACGGTGATGTTTGCCTGTCGTGGTGGCAGTCGCAGCGACAGGGCGCAAAGCCCGCCGCCAAGGCCAATAAATTCACTGATGTTCACGCTAAAAACAGTAAAGCCATGCGCTTTTAAAAGATCCGCCGTGGCGGTGTAATCGGCGTGCAGGATAACCATGTTTTCAGTGGCCAGTGCTTCGCAAGCCGCTGTTTCGCCTGATGGGACAACGATTTTTTCAATCCCCAGAAAGGCGTAATGACGTGCCAGTGCGGGGTGGATCAAGGCGCGATTGCCGCCAAGGTCGCAAATGGCACCAGACAGGCGCAGGCCCGGATATTGCGACAGGTCGATGATTTCTGCCTTTTGCCCCGCGTCATCAAGAAACTGTGCCAGTTGTTCAACACCAGTGCGATTGCTGCGCGCGGTAACGGCAATGTAATAGACACCACCAACACAGGCGACATCCGCGGCATCAAGTTTGCCGGGTGCGGTGATGCATTTAATAAAATAGGTTTTACCAAGCAACATGGCGCTCATGGCGGCGTCATCATTGCCAAGACCTGCGTCATCGGTGCGTGCAATAACGGCAATGCTGTCTGTCATCACAGCCGTATCGCTGATAAAACAGCGCGCAGGCGGCAGATCGGCGTCATGGCGCAGGGCGCGTACATCAAAACCCGCGCACACCAGAGCGCGGCAATAGGCATCATGCTGGTATAAAAGCTTCTCGCTGCCTGATTGCGGCTTGCGGACATAGGCCACGCGCAACGCGGCTGTGTGTTGTTGTGTCATCCCCAAAACTCCCCGCTGCCTTGGCAGCCTGACGATGGCCCGCAAAAACCCCTTCTTGCGTTGGTGGCCTGTCATTTCCATCAATAACAATTTTTATGCTTTGATTCCACGTGTTTCGCTTGTCATTTTCCATCATAAATTTGCTCAAAGACCAGCACGGGTGTAAACTGTATAGGCAGGAGAAAACATCCATGCGTGCAGATTTTAACAGACACAGTTTGTTACAAGGGCAGGGGCCAGCACGACAGTGGTGGCGGCTGTTATCCTTGCCGCGACCAGCCCGCCAGAACAACGTCACGGTTGTGCCGTTTCGCCGCCGCGTTTAGGGGCGTTGTAATTTATTTCGGCTTGAAGTTGATTTTGACGCCGCCGCGCTTTTTCGCCTCGATCATTTGCGCGCGTGCAAAGGCGGCTTTGAGCTTTGCGGGGTCTGTTTTTTTGCGAAAGGCCGCGGGGATATAGGTTTCAGCATCAATCCAGCGGCTGGTATGCGCCCCCCACAGCGCATAATTGCCAAATACCTTATCCAGTTCGCCGCGCTGGCCCAAAATAAACAGCAAGGTCTGTGGATAACGTGGCGTGGCGGTAATCAGATCGCTTTTGGTGATCGGGCGGCCTAGGGCTGTCATTTTTTCAACCAGCACATTGACGTGGCCGTTATAGGCCGCCACCTGCACACCGGTCAGACCATTGTA
>JBEIPH010000152.1:0-4198 GCA_040377115.1 Micavibrio sp.
ACAACCTTGGCCAGTTCTTCCATCAGGTTGGTTTTGTTTTGCAGGCGGCCTGCGGTATCGATCATCAGGATGTCGATGTTTTCTGCCTGTGCGCGGTCAATCGCCTCAAACGCGAGGGCAGCGGCATCGGCCCCCTCTTCTTTGCTAAAGAAAGAGGCCCCCGTGCGCTCTGCCCAAACTTTTAGTTGACCAACTGCAGCGGCACGAAACGTATCGCCCGCCGCCAGCATCACCTTGTTGCCATCAGCGATAAAATGATGGGCAAGCTTGCCAATCGTTGTGGTCTTGCCTGTGCCATTCACGCCAGCAACCAGCATGATAAAGGGCTTTTGGCCTTGTGTGGATATAGGTTTTTCAGCCACGGCGATCATTTGTGCAATGTCACGCGCCAGTGCTGCGCGAATTTCTTCGGATGATACTTCTTTGCCAAATCGACTCTTGCGTAAATTTGCGACCAGCTTGGCTGCTGTTTGCACACCAAGGTCGGCGGTGATCAGCAGGTCTTCAAGCTCCTGCAGCGTTTCATCATCCAGCTTGCGTTTGGTAAAAATATCGGTGATGCCCGAGGCCAGCTTGCCCGATGACGCGCTCAGGCCACGACGAATTTTTTCATACCACGCAACGCTGTCTTGCGCCGCTGTTACCTCGGCTGGCTGCGGGGGTGTTTGTTCGTCTTCTTTTTTCTTCTTAAAAAACCACATGGTCACGCTTTTATAGGGCTTGGGATTGCCGCTGGAAAGGGCCGTTAAAATATCTCTTTATTTCAGGTGGATACAGTTAATTACATAATATTAATAGGTTTCTTTTAGACTATATGCAGGGGAAGCCTTTATGAACGTTGTAAAGCTGCATAAAAAGCATCGCAAAACCTTCACGACATTTAAACGCTCACGATCGCGTCGGCGAAAAGGTTTTCTAACACGCGCCCAGATGGCTGCCGTTGTGCTTATCGCTTTGCTGATTGTTGGGCAGCATCTTGGCGACGATCATCCGATTGCCCTCGCCGTCAATCCGATGTTTGAAAACCCTGCTTTGGCCACACCTGTCCAAGTATCAAAAGCGCCGGCAGCCACTTAAAAATCGTATTCAAAATCGTATTCAAAATCATACTCGAAGTCTTACAGCAAGACATCTGCAACAACATTCACCGCACCAACAGGCAAAGGCACAATTTCGTGCAATTCACCTCGCATCATTGATGGCGACACCATGGATTGCGGCAATCAGCGCATACGTCTGGCCAACATCGACACACCTGAAATGCCCGGCCACTGCGCGGCGGGACGCAAATGCGTGGCTGGCGATCCTTATGCTGCCAAAGCATACTTATCAAACATGACGCGCGGCAGCGTACAGTGTGAAAAAATTGATACCGACAAATACGGCCGCACGGTTGCGCGTTGCACCGCTAGCGGCAAAGACATTTCATGCGAAATGGTCAAGTCGGGCCACGCTATTGAGCGTTATGGCCGCTTATCTTGCTCAGACAGCCTCTGATTGCATCACGCCGTCTTCGTTAACTGCCAGCATTCTTGCCATCACAACCTCGCCAGCTTTGCGTGGCTGGCCCTGTAAAACGACTTCGCTGAAATACGGCGTGCGGCCACGGTTATCTTTTTCCATCAGCACAGGCAGGGTTTTGCCTACCAGTGTTTGTAAATGTTTTTGAACTTGTTTTTGACCTGCCTCGCGCAGACGTTTTGCACGTTCCTTGCGAATATCGCCGTTAACCTGCGGCATACGCGCGGCTGGCGTGCCGGGGCGCGGGCTGTAGGGAAACACATGCAGGAAGGTAAGGTCACATTCCCCAACTGCGCGCAGGGTGTTTTCAAACATCTCGTCCGTTTCGGTCGGGAAACCCGCGATAATATCAGCACCAAAGACAATATCGGGCCTTAACTTGCGCGCCTTATCGCATACCGCCAATAAATCGTCGCGCAAATGGCGGCGCTTCATACGCTTGAGGACCATATCATCCCCCGCCTGCATGCTAAGGTGCAGGTGCGGCATCAGGCGCGGTTCATCGGCGATCAATTGCCACAGATCATCGTCAATTTCGACAGGGTCAAGTGACGACAAGCGCACACGATCAAGTTCAGGCACAAGTGCCAGCAAACGACGCAGCATCTGTCCCAATGTCGGCTGGCCCGGCAAATCGGGGCCGTAGGATGTGATATCAACCCCCGTTAAAACAACTTCGCGATAACCGCGTGATACCAGTTGACGCAACTGGTCGGCGATTTCACCCATGGGCACACTGCGCGAATTGCCGCGGCCATAGGGAATAATGCAGAAGGTGCAGCGGTGATCGCAGCCGTTTTGAACCTGCACAAAAGCCCGCGCATGGCTTTCAAAACCGCT
Organism: Micavibrio sp.; assembly: GCA_040377115.1. Classification (GTDB taxonomy): domain Bacteria; phylum Pseudomonadota; class Alphaproteobacteria; order Micavibrionales; family UBA2020; genus JAEXMB01. The sequence goes on from JBEIPH010000152.1 coordinate 2,362, forward strand.
GATCATGTGCCGCGCTGTTTCCTTGACGGACATAATGTCGTTAACAACCACGCGCTCGGTTGATGGTTGTGTCCATGTTTCGGATTTAAGCTTGAGATCATTGCCGATGACCTGATTAACCTCGGGCATGTCAGAAAAACCCTTGGGGTTTACCTGTGCGGCACAACCAGTAACGATGATTTTTGCATCAGGATTTTCGCGGCGTGCACGGCGGATTGCTTGGCGCGCTTGACGCTCGGCCTCGGATGTCACCGCACAGGTATTGATGATGATGGCGTCATCAAGCCCCGCCTTGCGTGCGTGGTCCTTCATGACTTCGGATTCATAGATGTTCAGGCGGCAACCAAAGGTTACCACGCGCGGTCCCGCCTGCCCCGCTTGCTGGGCCAGCTGGGCATCGGCATCTGGAAGTTCGATCACTTCTTCGGCGTGGTGGTCGTGCGGGGTCATTTGTCGTTATCTTTCCTAAGCGCCCTGTATACACATTCGGGCCGTATCAGGCAATAAAATTATGGATAATCAATGTCACCCCGATAGACCTCAGCCCACGGACCGGTCATCAGCACGTGACCGTCTGATTTGCGCCATTCGATATGCAGGTTGCCGCCATCAAGCTCGACCACGGCTGACGGCCCCGCAATCAGGGCTCGGCGGATGGCCGCCACAACAGCCGCACAGGCACCCGTGCCACAGGCCTGTGTTATCCCCGCCCCGCGCTCCCATACCCGCATGCGCAGACGATCAGGCCCAAGGACGCTGACCACCTCCACATTCGTCTTTTGGGGGAATAAGGGGTGGTTTTCAACCTGCGGGCCAAGCGTTACCAGATCGACAGCCGCCACATCATCAACGAAAAAGACAGCATGGGGATTACCCATGTTAACCCCCACGGCGCCGTTCAAAGGCCCGAGAGCTATCGGCAAAAAAAGCATGTTTTCTGAGCTTGCTAGTGGGATTTCCTGCCATTCAAGTTTAGCCACGCCCATATCAACACAAACCTGCCCGTCGGGATTAACACTGGCAAAAAGCTCCCCCACGGCCGTTTCAATGACAATCCCAGATTGGCCGGTTTCAGCCGCCAGCAACCCCGCAATACAGCGCGTTGCGTTGCCACAAGCGGCCGACTGCGAGCCATCGCTGTTAAAAAACGAGCAATAAACCAAAGCTTTGGCAGATTTTTTTGGCGGCTCCAGCACCACCACGGTGTCACAGCCCACACCCAAGCGTCTATCTGCCAAAAAACGAATCTTTTCAGGATCTAGCGGGCTTTGTTGCAAGCGGCTATCCAGCACGACAAAGTCGTTGCCAAGCCCCTGCATTTTGATAAAAAAAGTTTTCATAGCCCTGTTTTATACCTTTTTAAGCACATTCAGCAAGTTATCCACAGACACTCACCTAAAACATTGAAATTTTGTGAGAAAATTGCTCATAACACTTGAAGTTATATTGCAATTTACCCCCCCTCACGCTTATACTCACCCCAGATTCTAAAACACCTATGATACCACTGCCAAGCCCCGCATCACTGCGCGTGGCGGGGCTCATATGAACCGAGGGAAGCGCCGTATGAAAAACAAATCAGTCCTGATTGCCGCCATTGTTGCCCTGCTGCTGGTTGCCGCAGGTGCTTACATTAAACTGTCTCCAACAACAGACACAGCGCCAACAGAAGAAGTATCCCAAGCTGCCCCAACAGGCGACCTGACCGAAACGGCTGATAGCCTGGCAACCGCAGAGGCCCCCGCGACCGAAACCGCCCCCGCCGAAGCAGAAGTAGCCGCAGCACCTTCCGAAGGTGCCTCCCCTGAAGAAGCAGCCCCCGCTGCCCCAGCCGACG
>JBEIPH010000261.1:0-2210 GCA_040377115.1 Micavibrio sp.
CCCGAACGGCACTTTATAGTTCAGCGAAGCATATTGATCTTCAAGGCCTCTGGCGGGCGTGCTCAGGAACTTGTCGGCCCATCCATTGAAGGCGTGAAGCGTGGCCAGCGGCGTTTGAAAGGCCGTTGTACCATTACCCTGAAGCACTTCAAACCCGACCTTTCCTGTCCAGCCGTTCCAGGCGACGCCGGGTTCCAGCAAGAGATAATTCTCACTTATATTTGCGGGATTATCCGCGTAATCCGTTTGATGTGCTGTTTCCGCCGTATACAACAGCTTTACATCCGGATTGAGCGCGTATTTTCCCGTCAGTCTCAGGCCATAAGTGGCATTGGATACGGCGGCGCCGTTGCTGAAGTCCAGCAGGTATGTATAGCCTGTCAGTTTCAGTGCCGGATCAAATTCATATGATGCATTGATCAGGTGAGAGCTGCTTTTAAATTTCCCTACGTTGGCGCCAGCAGGGGCATCCGGACCGAAAATACGGTTTACATGGCTCACATAGGCGTAATAGAGCGAGGCATGATCAATGTACTGGCTCGAAAAAGAAGCGGCATCAAAGGTCTGGTTGTTTTGACGCCATTCAACGGCACCCACAAATCTTTGGTTATCAAGGTTGATGATCTGCCGACCGACGGTCAAGGTCGATTTTGGCAGAACCGCGCCCGCGTAGCTGATGTAGAGCTGATTAATATCGGTGTCAGAAGGATCGGCGACAATGGGATAAGTACCTTTGCCATTGTAGGTGTTGTTGTAATTCTCTGCGCCGATGTTGGAAACATTCTCCAGCTCAATACCAGCCTTAAAGCCCTCAAATACGCCCGTTATATAACCGAGCCGCGTGCGCAACGTCGATGCGTGCGCGTTATTCGCCAAAGGATCCTGACTCACGCTCTCGTACCGGTAGCGCATATCGAGTGTCGGTGTGCCATGTGTCAAGGCATCGGTGAAACTACTCGCAGCTGCCGGCGGGGTTTCGGCTGCAAAACTTATGAGAGGGAGCGCGGTCAGGGCGGTAGCAGCAGCGAGGGTGAGCAGTTTTTTCATCTAGTTTACACCTTTTGCAGTCGTTATTTTGGCGCAATTCTAAGCGTAGATGACTTTCAGTACTTGATTCAGGTCAAGCTGTTCTAAAGTCTAGGGTTGACATAAAATTTAAGCGGCAGCCAGTAGCTCCGATCTGGATTTCAGCGCGGAAACATAGCTTTTTAGCGTCGTTGAGATATCCCCCTTGGGCAAAACAGCCTCGATGAGCTGGAATTTCCCGCGGCGCTGAAGGGCTTTTTGCAGGGCTTCAGTCAGTTCTTTAGGTGTCGTGGCCTTATAGCCATCGCCGCCCAGTGTCCCGGCAAGCGCAGCATAGGAAATATTGCCGCAATCCGTATAGCCTGCGTTGGGGTGAAATTGCTTCAGCATGCCCCAGCCGCCGTTATTTAAGACGAGCACCACAGGGTCAAGCCCACTGCGGGCACAATGGAGAAGTTCCCAGCCCGTCATCTGGAAGCCGCCATCACCGACGATAATCAGCGGGCGTTCCCCCGTTGCGGCCTGAACGCCCAGCCCTGCCGGAACGCCAAAGCCCATGGTGACGTAGTAGCCGGAGGCCAGAAACGGCACATCACGAATACTTGTAGAAATGAACAGGCAATCCCCCACATCAACAGCAAGGGGCATTACGAAGGTGTCTTCCAACTGTGAATTAACAATGTCCGCGATATCATCGGCTCGCAGAGGTGTATTTTTCGCGGACGGTATCTTTTTATGCGGAGCCGTCATGACAGATGATAAGCGCGCATTATCTTTTTCAGGCAATGAATTTTTCAAGACATTTAAGAGATCCGCAATGCGGATATCGTCATATCTTTTTCCATCGACAGTAACGCAGCCATTATTGATCCGAATAGCTTTTGCCAAGTCAATCGGCTTGCCTGCCGTGCCGAGGTTCGTGTCGCTGGCGATGACGCTTGGACTCGCGCAGCAAAAACTCGCCACCAACCCCGAGCAGGGTGCGCGACTGGTGGGCGAAGCTCATGAAGAGGCCAAACGCGCGCTCCAGGACCTGCGCGACCTGGCGCGCGGGCTGCATCCGGCCGTGCTGACCGATCACGGACTCGAGGCCGCCTTGCCGGCGCTGGCAGCCCGTTGTCCGATTCCCACGCGCGTGGATGTAGCCGTGTCTCCACGGCCGGCCCCTGCGGTCGAATCGGCGG
>JBEIPH010000232.1:0-2985 GCA_040377115.1 Micavibrio sp.
CCTATGGCGGGTCATGGATGTATCACTTTGGTGACAATCAATTGTCTATTGGATATGTGGTGGCCCTTGATTACACCAATCCCTATCTGTCGCCTTTTGAAGAAATGCAGCGCTTTAAAACCCATCCAGCAGTTGCAAAAGTCCTTACTGGCGGGCGTCGTCTGGCCTATGGCGCGCGCGCTTTGAGTGAAGGCGGATTACAATCCATGCCCAAACTGACCTTTGCGGGTGGTGTGTTGGTGGGTGATACAGCCGGATTTTTGAATGTACCCAAAATCAAAGGCAATCATGCCGCCATGAAATCAGGCATGCTGGCGGCAGAGGCGGTGGCCGAGTTGCTGTCTGCCAACAACGGCAACGAAGCCGTGGCCTATACACAAAAATTCCGCGACAGCTGGCTTTACAGTGAACTAAAGGCTGTGCGCAATATTCGCCCTGGCTTCCGTTTTGGGTTGTTCATCGGGCTGTTGAATGCGGCGGTTGAAACCATCACGCGTGGCTTGCTGCCGTGGACGCTTAAAAACCATGCCGATCATGAACAGCTAAAACCAGCAGCGGAATGTCAAAAAATTGACTACCCCAAACCTGATGGTGTTTTGACGTTTGATCGCCTGTCTTCGGTGTTTTTGTCAAACACCAACCACGAAGAAGACCAGCCAAGCCACCTCAAGCTTAAAGACGCAAGCGTGCCTGTTGCCAAAAACCTGCCCGTTTATGCCGAGCCAGCCCAGCGTTACTGCCCGGCAGGTGTCTATGAAATCGTCAACGATGCGGATGGCAAGCCGCGCTTTCAGATTAATGCGCAAAACTGTGTGCATTGCAAAACCTGCGACATCAAAGATCCGGCGCAAAACATCGTCTGGACCGTGCCCCAAGGTGGCGGTGGCCCCAATTACACAGCGATGTGATTTTTACGGCTTGCGAAAAAGCGGGATGGAATTTTGCGAGGCCTGCCATTTTGGGTTTTGTGGCAGATCGTTATCGTTGGCAACCTGCGCGTAAAATGGCGAGTATTCATCCTGCTTAAAGGGCTTCCAGCCTTCAACTGGTTGTGCCAGACGGTCAAGTACGGCGGCCACGGCCAGTGGATGATAGATCATACCAAGGTGGCTTGAAGGTACCGCGATATTCTCGCACAGATCAGCCTTTGGGTTCAGGCAGCTGTCCCATGGCACAACACCATCGGTTTCGGAATAAATCGAGCTGCAGGGAACGCCTGCGGGCGGTGTCAGGCGGCGCAGGTGAAGGTCTTCGTCACTTAACTCGCGCGGGTCACCGTTGGGGTTGACCAGTTTATACAGGCGCAACAGCATGTCGGGTGTCTGGTGGTGTTTCATGCCAAAGGGTGACCCAAGCGTAACAACCTTTTCAACCATCTCGGGGTAATCACGCGCCAGTTCGCGCGCAAAGATACCGCCAAGACTGTGGCCGATGATGGATATTTTTTGTTGTCCGTTGGCTTCGAAAACTTCTTTCAGGCGATTAACAAGATGGTCGGCGGTCTGGGCATTAAAACCCATGTTTACACCACCATCCCAGGTGAAAACGTTATACCCTTTTGCAGACAAACATTGGCGCAAGGGGGTAGTCATGCCATCGCTGCCGGTAAAGCCGGGCAATACCAATACAGCCTGACCCTGTGCGGGCGGCGTTACGCCCTGCAACCAAGCCCAAGCGGCGTACAAGCCACCAAGCTCAAAGCTGCCGCGCATACCTTCAGAGGCTGTGTTGAAAATCTTCTTCAGGCTTTTGAACATCCCATTATCCCTTGCTGTCCAGATTGTTGAAGGCAGCCAAAGTATAGGGAAGGACACCGCGCCAGACAATGCAATTTGTTATAATAATAAAAAATAGAGCTGAAAAACGTAATATAAGTATCCACAAGCGCAACTAAATGTATTTTTAGTGAAATATTCTTTCTTTGTTCTGACGGGGGCAAAATAGCCGGCCAAGACACCAGATATTAACGACTCTATGCGACCCTGAAAGGGCAGGATTCTTGTCCTTGAAAAGAAAGGTCGCATGCGCAAGTCACATACAAAAGCCACGGCGGTTGCCAGCCAAAAACCAGATACGTTGCTGCAAGCTTTGTGTGGTGCTGTGATCATTGCCGCCATTGTTTTTTGCGCCACACATGCACGCAGCGAAGATTTGAAAATAGCGGAACCCGTCACCGAGGCTGGCCTGCCCATCAGCCACAGCCTGTCTGGCAACTACTTATCCGGTCGTTATGCGCAACGCCAACAAGATTGGCGCGCTGCCCAGACCTATATGGGTGAAGTGGTTTTGCGTGATGCTGACAATTCAACCATGCTGCAACGCGCCTTCTTGCTATCAATTGGTGCAGGCCGTATAGACCATGCCCGCACATTGGCAAAAGTTATTCTCAAGGAAGCGCCAGATTCAGAGATCATGCTGATCTTTATGGCGAGCGCTGCACTAAGCGATGCAAACTATGACGAGGCGCTGGCGCATCTTGAAGCTTTGCCATCAGATGGTTTTGGTGATTACACCAAACCGTTGCTGACCGCCTGGGCCATGGCGGGCAAGGGCCGTATTGACGAAGCGCGTGAAGTTTTAGATGCCGCTTCTGTGCGCGAAGATGCCACATTCTTATTTCACATTGGCCTGCTCAACGAGTGGGCGGGTGATGACAAAGCCGCAGAAAAAGCATATACGGCGGCGATGTCTGAAGGCCTTTCCATGCACAGCGCCTTGCTGATTGCGGATTTTTTCCGTCGCACGGGCAAGGTTGAAATCAGCGATAAAATCCACAGCGGCATTGGCGAGATGTTTAGCGCCAATCCCTTTGCGGGGCCAACCGCCACCTTGAACAGTGCGCAGGGCGGCAAGCTGCGCAGTGTTTCAAGCCCCGCCGAAGGGGCAGCCTTTGCTGTGTTTGATATAGCTTCGCTTCTTTACGAGCGCAAAGCCTATGACAGCGCCCAGATCTACGCCAATATCGTCAATATGATGACACCGCAA
>JBEIPH010000103.1:0-4960 GCA_040377115.1 Micavibrio sp.
AGGCTTGGCAGCATCGGATACCACAGGAAATAAACGCCCTGTGGCCAGCGACGCCATAGTTTTTCAATCTGGCGGGGTACATCGGCATATTCGGTTTTAATCTCGTAACTCGGGTCAATCAGCACCGCACCACGCGCCGTGGCTGGGGGCAGGTGCTGGCCAGCGACTTCAAATCCGTCGGCTTTTATAATTTCCGCGCGGCTGCCAAGGGCCTGTGCCAGATGTTCAAATTCACCCGGGTGCATTTCAGCACAGGTAAGCGTATCGGCAGGCCTTAGATGGTCATCGACAAGTTTTGCCGTGCCAGGATAAACAGTCAGATCGCCCGGGTTGTGCCGCGCCACAGCGGCCAGATAATCACGCATGACCGGCGTTGTAATACCCGCGCGCCTTGGCCACAGCGGGATAATACCATTTGAAGCTTCGCCTGTTTTTTGCGCCTCGATACTGCCAAGGTCATAAAGGCCACGGCCGGAATGTGTGTCGATAAAATTTAATTTTCCCGGCTTGATCTGCAGGTGGCGCAACAGGGCAACAAGCAACGCGTGTTTTTGCACATCGGCAAAATTTCCGGCGTGATAGATGTGTTGATAGGAAAGCATGTGTAAAGTCTTTCAAAAAGAAAAAGCCCTTAGATGTCCTAAGGGCTTTTTCTTGATCATGGGAGCCGCTTAAGAGGCCTTCAGATCAACCGCGGTCATGCGGCCCTGACGATCAGGCGCCAGCTCGAAGCTGACTTTCTGACCTTCATTTAGTCCTTGCATGCCGGATTTTTCGACAGCCGAGATATGTACAAACACATCACTGCCACCACCATCGGGAACAATAAAGCCGAAGCCCTTCTTGTTGTTGAACCATTTTACGCTACCAGTTGGCATCCCAGTCTTCTCCTTGAGTATCGTTGCCGTTCAGCGGTGAGGGCCGCTGCCAGGGGGGTCGGAAGGATTTACAACACACCAACGCCCCTATAAGGAGGTTGGCAGGCATCACAAACTGTTCTGACCTTATTCAACCACTAACCCATCTTAAAAACGCCTGCAATTGCTAAATCCCCATTTATGGCTATAAACAGAGGCTTTTGGCGAATTATTGAAATATTGTTGCTTATTTTGACTTTTTGGGGGGTACGGGACAGGTCGTAACGCCCAGAATTTTGTACAGCATGCATACGCCCGAAACGGCATTGAGCAGGAAGGCCAAGCCCAGCAACAGCAGGATAAAGGCCGTGTTACCGCTGACGCGCTCGGTCACCACAATGAACAAAAAGCCAAATCCCAAAAGGCCGCGCACGACACGGTCCCATCCGCTTAGGTTGGGGGCAGCTTTGTTTGATGGGGGATTTTTATCAGCCATGTTCGATGCCTTTGGTTAGCAGCATACTTAACAAGTATATCATAAACAGTATATAAGGTCCAATCGCTCACCAAACAGCCAGAACGGCACCTTTATGACCGCCACACTTATTCTCAGCATCCAAAACGGCGCGCTTGCCTATGGCGATAAGGTTATTTTCAATGACCTGACCTTTAATATCCTTGATGGCGATAAAATCTGTCTGGTGGGTAAAAACGGCACGGGCAAAACCACGCTGATGAACATCATCACCGGTGACCGTGATCTGGATGGAGGCGAGCGTTTTGTTTTGCAAGGCAAACGCATCGGCTATCTGCAACAGGAAATCACGCCGCGTGCCGGCCAGACAGTTTATGATTTTGTTTTTGAACAGCTAAAGAAAAGTGGCGAGGCCGAGCTTAACGCCTATAAGGTCGACATGGTACTCAGCCCGCTGGAGCTAGACCCCGAGGCACAGATGACGCATCTGTCAGGCGGGCAGTTGCGTCGTGCATCCCTGGCCCGTGCCTTGGTCGAGGAACCAGACATTCTGTTGCTGGACGAGCCCACCAACCACCTTGACCTTGATATTATCAAGTGGCTTGAAGATTTTCTGTCCCGCTATCAGGGGGCCGTATTGTGCATCAGCCACGATAAGGCCTTTCTAGCGACGGTATCTAACAAGATTTTCTGGCTGGATCGCGGGCGCATGCGTGTCTGTCCGCGTGGTTTTGCCCATTTTGATGAATGGTCATCCGAATTGCTGGAACAAGAGGCGCGCGAGCTGCGCAACCGCGAAAAGCTGCTGGAACAAGAAGTCGAATGGGCCAGCCGTGGCGTAAAAGCGCGGCGCAAGCGTAATATGCGTCGCCTGGAGCTGATGCGCGAGGAACGCTCACGCCTTAAACGTGACAAAAGCTCGTATCGGCAACTGACACGCCGTATTGACCTCGGCGAGATGGAAGAAGACGATTCAGGCGCGCGGATTGTGGCCGAATTCTTCAAGGTCAGTAAATCTTTTGAAGATCAGGGCCGCAAGAAAACCATCCTCAGCAGTTTTTCACTGCGCATCAGCCGCGGGGACCGCATTGGCATTCTGGGCAAGAACGGGTCGGGCAAGACGACTTTCCTGCGCCTGCTGCTGGGCGAAATGGCGCCAGATCAAGGCAAGGTCAAAAGACCGCGCGATCTGACGCTTTCTTATTTTGACCAGAAACGCCGCGATCTGATGATGGATGAAACGGTTCACCGCAATCTGTGTCCACAGGGTGGCGATTATATTGAAGTGAACGGCAAGGTCCGCCACGTGGCTGGATACCTCAAGGATTTTATGTTTGACCCAGCCCTTAAGGATCAACGGGTGTCGACCCTGTCGGGTGGGCAGAAAAACCGCCTGTTGCTGGCCCGCGTGCTGGCCAATCCGCAAGGTTTGCTGATACTGGACGAGCCCACCAATGACCTTGATATGGACACATTGGATATGCTGGAAGAAATTCTGGCCGAATACAAAGGCACGCTGATTATCGTCAGTCATGATCGTGACTTTTTGGACCAGACCGTAAGCAAAATCCTCGCTTTTGAGGGCGAGGGGCGTATCGATGGCTGCATAGGTGGCTATACAGACTATATCGAATATAAAAAGCGCCGTGCTGCTAACCCCCGCCTGTTGGACGAAGACGCCATCGTTTTACAAGAAATGACGGCCCAAGAGGAAAAAGCCACGCCGATCAAACCGGTCGCGCAGGAAAAGCCGCCACAACCGGCGGCACCAAAGCGACTGACATATAAATTGCAATACGAGCTGGATAACCTGCCAGCGCGCATTGAAAAAATTCAGGCAGAGATTGCGGGTTATACCAGCCAGCTAACCGATCCTGATTTTTATCAGCGCGACAAAGATGGTTTTGACACGGCATCGCGCCGTCTGGCACGTGCCCAGCACCAGCTGGCCGAAGCCGAGCACCGCTGGCTCGAGCTTGAGGAAATGCGCAGCGCCATTGAGCGGGCGTAAAATCGCTGTGCCGTTTTAAGCAGACTGTCAAGATGATTCCGGTTGCATGAATTTGTGCAATCGCACAGAAGCGGAATCGCCAAAGTCCCTTGTTTGCAGGGGGTTCTGACACCTCAAAAACATGTATTAGCGAAACAAAAAGGTGAAAAAAGCGTAAAAATGCCTGCCCCATCGGCTTTTTCGCTATTTTTTTGTTGGCGGCTTTGCGTGAATCTGCCATGAATCATGCATGTCCGGCGGTGATCGATGATTCTGGGGAAGACTGGTTTTACAGGCCTTTTCCGCGCGTTTGTCCCGCCGTATCGTTCAACAGAAACAAAGTGAGTTTTGCAAATGGCTAAAGCTTCTCAACCCACCGTCACGCTGAAAAACATCGGCGCTGACCTCGCAGAAAAACACGAGCTGACAAAAAAAGGCGTTAACCTGATCATGGACGATCTGGTAGCCGCTCTCGTTAAAAACCTGAAAAAAGGCAACCGCGTTCGTATCGCTGGCCTTGGCATCCTGCAAGTTCGCAAGCGCGCTGCTCGTATGGGCCGCAACCCAGCGACTGGCGAAACGATCAAAATCCCCGCGAAAAAGAAAATCGCTTTCCGCGCGGCGAAAGAACTGAAAGAAGCTGTTGGCAAGTAATTGCCTGGCTTTCTGATTTCAGAAAGACTTAAGAAAGCCCCGGCCCTTAAAGGTCGGGGTTTTTCTTTAACCGGAGGTTTTAAATGCAAAACGATTATGAACGCCAGGTGGCTGAATTTCACGAGGCCTTTGGCGTTGACGCGCAACGACCGATGACGCCAGAACTGCTGCGCTTGCGCCGCGACCTGCTGGCCGAAGAAATGCGCGAACTTTTTGTTGAAATCGATGCCGCCATTGCCAGCCTTGAATCGGGTCAGGCTGTAAAACGACCTGTGTACCTTAATATGCTCAAGGAAGCGGCAGATGTGCAGTATGTCCTGAGCGGGATGGCCGTAACATTCGGCTGGCCACTGGCTGCGGTGTTTGCGCGGGTTCACGCCAGCAACATGTCAAAGCTGGGGGTGGATGGCAAACCGCTGCGCCGCGAGGACGGCAAGGTTCTCAAGGGGCCTAATTACCATCCCCCTGTTTTGGATGATCTGGCCGATCAGGCTTGATTTTTTCATATCCAGCGCAGGGAATCCCAGTTTCGCTTCGTGGCACATACCATCTGGCAGAACTGTCTGATAAGACTATCTTTTCAATCTGCAACACCAACAGGGCAGGCATTTTCGATGAAACTGGCAGAAATCTTCAAAAAACGGCGTCTTTTGGCTGGTGTGGCGGCGGTTGTGCTGGCGCTGGCCGTTTTGGTGGCTGTTAACCGTGGCGATGCCCAGCCGGCAGCTGGCGGGCCTGGTGGGCCAGGTGGCAAGGGCGGGGCAAAACCCCCGACCATCGTCAAAGTGATGGCTGTGACTGAAAAAGAATTCGCCGACAGTATCGAAGCGCTCGGGACCACCCGCGCCAATGAAACCGTGCAGCTGACCGCCCAAATCAGCGAGAAAATTGTCGAAATCAGGTTTGAAGACGGACAAGTGGTTGCCAAAGACGATGTGCTTGTCGTGCTTGATAATGCAGAGGAGATGGCAAACCTGCAGGCAG
>JBEIPH010000011.1:0-10636 GCA_040377115.1 Micavibrio sp.
AAAGCCGCACTTGAAAAATCAATTGCCACCAATGGCGCACCCCGCGCGCTGATCAACTGTGCCGGTATCGCCCCCGGATCGCGCATTGTCGGCAAAGACGGCCCACACAGTCTTGATCTGTTTCAAAAAACCATCGCCGTTAACCTGATTGGCAGCTTTAATATGCTGCGCTTGGCAGCTGCCGCCATGAGCACGACAGAGCCACTGAATGCCGACGGCGAACGTGGCGTTATCATCAATACGGCCAGCGTTGCAGCCTATGAAGGGCAAATCGGCCAAGCCGCCTATAGCGCATCAAAAGGTGGTGTTGTTGGTATGACATTGCCAGCGGCGCGTGAGCTTGCACGTTTTGGTGTGCGTGTTGTCACCATCGCGCCTGGCTTGATTGAAACCCCGATGCTGGGCGGTATGAGTGCCGAGGTGCAGGAAAGCCTGATTGCCACCACGCTGTTCCCCAAGCGTCTGGGCAAACCCGCTGAATACGCAAAGCTTGTTGCCCATGTAATCGACAACACGATGATCAATGGCGAAACCATTCGCCTTGATGGTGCCGTGCGCCTCGCACCTAAATAAAACGCACGCCTCGCGCCGAAATAAACCGCGCTTACTTGCCGCCCATTTTCTTGGCCAGCGTTTCCATGAACGCGGCAAGATCAAGGTCAAGCTGCGTGATGTCCTGTGCATCATGCGTGGTCAGCGTGACATCAAGACGGTTATACACATTGAACCATTCGGGATGATGGTTCATTTGCTCGGCCTTGAGCGCGACAGCTGTCATAAAACCGAAAGTCGTTTTGAAATCTGAAAAGCGATAAGATCGCAACAAAGCGTTTGGTGGCGCGGACTTTTGCGATTTTGCATCTGCCTTTCGCCAAGACCACTTTTTGTTTTTTCGCACAAACGATTCGATATATTGACTCTTGAGTGTTTTTTTTCATTGTCAGTGACTCTCCGATTCGTTACAGTGAGTATACTTTAGCTCTTAAAACTGTCTGACGTCCATTCTGGGGAACAGGGGTGATGGAAAGAAAGGCAATCTTTGTGGGATTCACGATCCCGCCCTCGCTCGAAGATATCAGCGAGATCGCGGAAACAATTATCGATGAACTTCCCGAGGGATTACAAAAACGCACCGGCAAATTGCAGGTAGTGGCGGAAGATTTTCCTGACGCCTTTATCGAGCAAGAGCTGGAACTGGAAACACCGTTTGACCTGCTCGGCTGCTATCAAAGCGCCGGACCAGCAGCCATCGGACATCTGGGTGCGGCCAAAAGCAGACAGGATACGATCTATTTGTACCGTCGGCCAATTCTTGATGCCTGGTCTGAAACAGGGGAAGACCTTTCACGCCTGATCAACCGCGTGATCATTCAGGAAATCGGCCACCACTTTGGGTTCACACCCGACGAGATCGAGATGTATGAGGAAGATATGTTCGGGGCGACGGCCACGAATATCGGTGCTGGTTAGGGGTTTCGAGCACCTTGATCTTCCATCCATGAAGGGCCGCTGCCGGGGGATTTGGCAGCGGCCTTTTTATTTGTGGTTTTATAGGTGCTGGTGCCGCACGCGCTATACCAAGCCTTTTTGCATGGCCATGCTCATCCGGCGTACGAAATCGGCTGGGTTTTTAAGCGGTTCGCCCTCGACAATGCGCGCCTGATCAAGCAACAGCAATGCGGTGTCGCGCAGGGTGTCGCCCTCGCCGCCATTGGCCGCCAAAACGGCAAGCTTTTTGATCAGCGGGTGAGCGGCATTAACCTCAAGGATATGTTGGTGTGCACCTTCATAACTCTGCGTTTTTTTCAACACGCGCTGCATATGAATGTCGATATCGTTATCAGGCGCCACCAGACACACGGGGCTGTCAACCAGCCTTGAAGATACCGCCACGTCCTTGACCTCTCCTGTCAGAACTTCGCGCAGCTTTGATAATAGATTATCAAGCTCACCGCTAGTTTGCGGTTCTTGCTGTTGCCCGCCTTTGACTTTGGACAGGTCAAGATTGCCGCGCGTCACGGATTTCAGCTTTTTTTGCTTGTAGTCATTTTGCATGGGCAGCCAGAATTCATCGACCGTATCGGTCATGAACAACACTTCAACCCCTTTGGCGCGGAAGGCTTCAAGCTGGGGACTTTGTTTTGCGGCTTCCAGCGTGGGTGCGGACAGATAGTATATGTCTTCCTGCCCCTCGGGCATGCGTTCGATATATTCATCAAGCGAGGTCAGGCCATCCGCCTTGGTTGAATAAAACCGTGCCACACGGCACAGCTGATCACGATAGGCATGGGCATCATAAAGGCCTTCTTTGACCACGGGGCCAAACAGCGCCCAGAAATTCTCAAATCCTTTTGGGTCTTCTTTGGCGCGGGTTTCAAGTTCACCCAGAATTTTGCGGGTGATCGCCTGCCCCATTTTTGATACCAACGGGCTGGCCTGCAGCATTTCGCGGCTGATGTTCAGCGGCATATCCTCGCTATCAACCACGCCCTTTACAAAGCGCAGGAAGGGCGGGATCAACCCGTCGACACCATCGGTGATAAACACGCGCTTGACGTAGAGCTTTACACCGTGATGGCGCTTGGGGTCATACAGATCAAACGGCTTCATTGAGGGGATGAATAAAAGGTTGCTGTATTCAATCGCACCTTCAGCGCGCCAATGCAACGTCAGCCACGGTTCATCCATGCCCATGGTGTCAGATACGCTGCGGTAAAATTCGGTATATTGCTCTGGCGTTACGTCTGACTTTGCGCGCATCCACAGGGCCGAGGCCGCGTTGACCTGTGCGCCGTCAATTTCAATCGGGAAAGTAATATGATCGGAATACTTTTTAATAACGGTCTTTAGACGTTCAGCCAGCAGAAATTCGCCGGCGTCGTCTTTCAGTTTAAGGACAATCTCTGTACCGCGGGTATCCTTCAGCGCGCCATCAATCGTAAAACCGCTGCGCCCGTCAGATGACCACACACTGGCATCGCCACTGCCCGCCTTGCGGTTGGTCACCGTGACCAGATCAGCCACCATAAAAGCAGCATAAAAACCCACGCCAAACTGGCCGATAAGGTTCATGGCTTTACCAGCGCCATCGAAATTCTTGACCACTTCGCGCGTGCCCGAATGGGCGATGGTGCCAAGGTTTGCCACCAGTTCCTCGCGCGTCATGCCAACACCGTTATCGGTAATCGTCAGGGTGCGTGCCTTGGTATCGGCTGTGATGGTGATTTTGTAGTCAGTATCACCCGCCGCCAGTTCTGGTGCGGCAATCGCCTGATAGCGCAGGCGGTCGCAAGCATCAGAAGCGTTCGAGATCAACTCGCGCAGGAAAATCTCGCGCTCGGTATAAAGGGCGTTGGCGACGATATCCAGCAGCCTTGAAACTTCTGCCTGAAATGGTTTTTGTTCCGACATTATTTCGCTCCTCGCTCAGGGATTAAGGCGCTGGGCCTGCCAGCTGCCGTTGTCATGGGGGATAAATACAAAGCGGTCATGCAACCGCCCTTCCCCTGCTTGCCAAAATTCAATGGTTGACGGTACCACACGATAGCCGCCCCAGTAAGATGGGCGCGGACTATCTTGTTCGCCATACTGGCGGCGGTATTCTTCAACACGCGCCTCGAGCGTGGCGCGGCTATCAAGCGGGCGCGATTGCTGGCTGGCCCAGGCCCCCAGACGGCTGAGCGGGTGGCGGGTGGCAAAATAGGTATCCGCGCGCACATCCGGCAGTTTTTCAACGCTACCCTGTATACGTACCTGTCGTTGCAGTGATTTCCAGTGAAAGCACAAAGCGGCTTTTGGGTTGGCCGCCAGATCTTGACCTTTTTTGCTTTCCATATTTGTGTAAAAGCAAAAGCCTGTGTCATCTAATTCTTTGAGCAAAACCATGCGCACGGCCGGCATACCATCCGCCCCAACGGTCGCCAGGGCCATGGCTTCGGGGTCATTGGGCTCTTTTTCGGCGGCATTGTTCAGCCATTCCCGAAAAATATCAAAGGGATGCGATTTTGGGAACTTTTCGTGCAGGATATGCATTGGTATCTCCGTGTAAAGTTCGTACAGACAGGTGCTTTTGGTGGAAAAAAGCATTTGGCTGTTACCTATGGCTCGCTATAGTACTGACTATATAAAGCGAAAAGGCGCTTGTGACAATTCCTGCTACAGGCCCATTTGCTTCGTGATCATCTAGAAAGGTTTCACAGACATGAAAAACACATTCGTCGCTCTCGCTCTGGTTTCCGCCCTTGCTGTTAGCGGCTGTGCTGCCAGCGGCGAACAAAACACCTGGGGCATGGGTAACAAACAAACCATGGGTACCCTTGGTGGCGCTGCTATCGGCGGTATCCTCGGTTCAAACATCGGCGGCGGCAAAGGCAAGACCGCTGCTACCATCGGTGGCGCACTGCTTGGCGCTTATGCCGGTTCATCCATCGGCAAGTCGCTTGACCAGTCCGACATGATGTACCACCAGCAGGCTGTTAGCCGTGCTTATAACGCACCGCTGAACCAGACCATCAACTGGAACAACCCTGAAACAGGTCGCTCTGGTTCAGTAACACCTATCCGCGAAGGCCGCCAAGCTTCTACCGGCAGCCTGTGCCGCGAGTACAAGCAAACCATCTATATCGATGGCCGCGCTGAAACCGCTGTTGGCACCGCTTGCAAAAACAGCGACGGTACCTGGACTGTTACCAACTAATATACTGCACACAGAAAAAAGCCCGCTGGCAACACCAGCGGGCTTTTTTTGTACCTGACATTATCAGGATGAAAATTCGTCGCTGACGCTTTTCAGCAGACGGTCAATAATCCCCTGTGGCTCGTCCATCTTTTTATTCATGTCGTAAATGATAAACCCACCAACAACCAGAAAGAACATCGCCTCAAGGATCAGATCGCCCTGCTTTTGTGCTTCGTCACCACCAAGTGGCAACAAGGTCAGACCCAGAACCATCAGCAGGCCCAGCAGATAAAACACACGCATGCCAAGGCTAACTTCGTTCTTGCCATCAATAAGAATACTGGCGCCACGATCATCCGTGCGCAGCGTAACACCAAGCGAGAACACATAAGACGTGGCCTTGCCCGTGGCGGCTACACTGAACTGGTTAACCCCTTCGCTGACCGTTTCAACGTGGAAAGCGGCGCGCAAACGCGTGATCAGACTTTGTTTGATAACGGCCGCCTCAAGCGGCATGGCTGATTTAATACGAATACTGCTTTCGATATGCCTCATGGTTTAAACCCGCATTCTGTTGAAATTTTTTCATAGGCCTCGCCGCTACCCTCAAGGCTGTAGGTATCGGTGGTTTGCGTGCCCCGCGTGGAAACACCTTTGATAACAAGCTTGCTACCCTTGCGCACGGCAGCCGCGATGGCCTGATCAGTGGCACTATCCGCAGCCCAGGCCATTTCGCCATCGGTTGCCATTTTGTGGGTATTGCCATCAATAACGACATCCAGTGTGCTGCCCTTTTTAAAGGGATAGCCGATAGATACGCTGATCACATCACGCGTACCTTCCCCCGCCCAATGTGTAATGAAGAAAGCAACATCGCCACGCTTTTTGAATTTGCCTTCCTGTTTTTGCGGCTTGGCCGACATAAAACAGACCTTGCCCTTGGCTTCGTCAAACGCCAGTGCTTTCCACTGACCGTAAACGCCAAGCACCATCGGGTCAGCCGCACGGGCCGCCACCGGCAGGATAAACAGAGTTGAAAACAAGACAGCAGCACCAATCAGATAACGGGACATGCGGCTCCTTTCACGAAAATAGCCAAAGATATTAATAATTTAGACCTATTTTTATCCAAAACCAAGGCACAACCGTAAATATCTAGGTAACTGAAACCATTTTAAAAAAGGCAAAATTTAAATGATGGCCAGCCTTGCACAGGCCCCCAGCTTCAAACCGCCCCTTGCACTGGGCCTTTTTTCGGGCCTTACTAGACCCATGACGATGCACGCAACGCCCACATCCCCTGCGCAGACGCCACCTGCGGCCACGACTTCTCTGGCCAGCCAGCACGCGCAATGGATTACCCTTGTCGGTCAATCAAAAGATCGCGATGCCTTTGTGGGGCTGTTTGAATATTTTGCGCCCCGCATCAAAAGCTACCTGCTGAAAAACGGCGCCGACGAAGCCACCGCCGAAGAAGCGGTACAAAACACCTTTGTTACCATCTGGGAAAAAGCCGCAAGCTTTAACCCCGCCAAGGCCGCCGCCTCCACCTGGGTATTCACCATCGCCCGTAACAAACGTATCGATGCCCTGCGTCGCCAGAAATTCGTTGTTGAGCTTGATGATGACAGTAACTTGCTGGAAAACACCGCGGCTGAAACTGTCGAAGATTTCGCCGACAGCCGCACCATCGAAAAACTGCACACAGCCATGGACACACTGCCACCAGAGCAAGCGCAGCTGGTACGCATGGCCTTCTTTGAAGACAAGTCGCACCAAGCGATTTCCGATGAAACACAACTGCCACTGGGCACGGTAAAATCACGACTGCGCCTTGCCGTTGATAAATTGCGCCATATATTGCGCAGTGAGAGAAACTGACCATGACAACAAACACACAACGTACAGAAATGACATCAGAACAGCTTCTTATGCGCTATGCCGCCGGTGCCCTGCCCCCTTATGAGTCTATGATGATGGCAGCACACATCGCACTGAACGAGGTCGCGCGCCGCAGGTTCAAGGCCTATGAGGCCGAAGGCGGACGTATGGTTGAAACGCTTGACCCCGTCAGCGTCACCAGCGCCTGCCTGAACAATGTTTTGTCTATCATTGAATGCGGCTTTGCCACAGCACCAGCGCCCGCAAAAAAAGAAGTTAGTCAGGACATCCCTGCCCCCTTCCGCCAACTGCTGGAAAAAAACTGCAAGAACACGCAGCTGGTCTGGGAAACGCTGGCCGATGGCGTTGCAAAAATTGACATCAGCCTTTGCGGCACAGAGCCACGGCAGCGCAAGCTGCGCCTGTTGCGTCTGGCCCCCAACCGCCAGACCCCTGTGCATGGCCATCACGGCTACGAGCTGACGCTTGTGCTGGAGGGCAGCTTTGCCGATGAAACAGGCCGCTACGTACAAGGCGACCTGATCGTGCTGGACAACCCCGAGCTGCACCACAGCCCCCGTGCCGAGGCCATGGGCTGCATCTGCCTGACGCTGACGCAGGCCCCGTTGCGCTTTACCGATCCGCTTGTTCAGCTGATGAACCTGTTCAGACGCATCTAGTTAATTTTCATAATGCATAAGTTCCGATCAATTAGGCTCTCTTTTAGGGCCTTCGGGCTTGACTTTACGAAACAGTCGGGTATTTTCACCTTTCCCTGAAAAGGGGCGAAGAATTCAAAGGTGACGGGTTCAAAGGTATCAGGCCACGGCTCCGCACCGCTACAACAAGGATATACGATCATGGCTAAAAAAGGTCCCCGTGGCACAACGAAGCTTGTCAGCTCTGCTGGCACAGGCATGGTTTACTTCACGTCGAAAAACTCACGCAACACAACCGAGAAGCTGAAGCTGAGCAAGTACGACAAAGTCGTCAAGAAGCACGTTGAATTCACCGAAGGCAAGATGAAGTAATCTGCCCATACGGTATAAAAAAAGCGGGCCCGCAACGGCCCGCTTTTTTATTTTATTTGGGCAAGACCCAATTGGGTCGCACCCAGTGGCAGCTATAACCGCCTGGATGTTTTTCAAGATAATCCTGATGATATTCCTCGGCCGCATAAAATGGCCCTGCCGATACAATTTCGGTCGTCACCGCCGATGGCCATCGCCCTGACGCATTTACCTGACCGATAACGTCGCGCGCCACTTTTGCCTGATCATCATCAAGCGCAAAAATGGATGATCTGTATTGCGTGCCAATATCATTGCCCTGACGGTTGGTTGTTGTCGGGTCATGCATTTGAAAGAAAAACTGCAATAGCGCATGATAGCTGATGCGCGCGGGGTCAAAGACCACTTCTAAGGCTTCGGCATGGCCGGTTTTGCCTGTTTTGATATCGTTATAAGTGGGGTTTTCAAGGGCGCCACCCGCATACCCCACACGTGTTGAAACAACGCCCTCAAGACGCCTGAAAAGATCCTGCATACCCCAGAAACAGCCGCCGGCCAGAATTGCTTTTTGATTGGTCATGTTGCCTCCACTACAAAAGAGATAGAGGTCTTGCCTGATTTATCCAGCCCCGGATTCAAGCGCCATCGGTGCTGCATCGTCTTTCGGGTCGATGCGTCCAATATCCGCAAAGTACACACAGTTGCGGCCGTTTTCCTTGGCGCGGTAAAGTTCTTCGTCCGATGCCTTCAGGATATTATCAACCGTGCGCTCTTCGCCGTGCATGGCCATGGCCGCACCAATACTGACTGTTACCGGTATTGCACCGGGCGCAACGCTAATATCAAACAACTTACCCGCAACCGCGCGGCGCAGACGATCGGCCACCTGCATGGCCACATCAAGGCTGACATCAGGCAGCACAACCACAAATTCTTCCCCGCCCAGACGGGCGACAAGGTCAAACACGCGCAGGCCGTCTTTGATACGGTTGGCAAAGGTTTTGAGCACTTCGTCACCCGCACCGTGGCCATAGGTGTCATTGACCTTTTTGAAATGGTCAATATCAAGCGTCAGCACACAAAGCGATTTGCGGCTATCACGGTTTTTAACCAGCAGCTTTTCAAGATGCACCATCAGGTGGCGACGGTTGTAAAGCTCGGTCAGACTGTCCGTCAACGCCATCGACAGACTGCTTTCATAGTTTGCGCGCAAACGGTCTTGATAACGCTTGCGGCGGATCTGGGTGCGCACACGCGCCAGCAGCTCGTTACGGTCAACCGGACGCAGGATATAGTCATGCGCACCAATCTCAAGGCCTTGGGCAACGCGCTTCATATCGGTTTCATCGCCAACCATCAAAATGGGGATACTGCGGGTGCGCTCGCCTGAACGCAGGCGCGAACACAGGCGCAAACCGTCTTCGGCTGTCAAATTAAGGCTGACAATCACGATATCAAAATCATTTTGCTGGGCGGTGGCCATCGCCTGATCGCCGCTTTTAACAACAACGACGTTGTCATCGTCACGCTTGAGCGTTTCAAGGAACTTGTCGCTTTCAAAGGGTTTATCTTCGATGATCAGGACGCGCGCTTTTTCCGACGGCTCTGCCATCAGGCCGGCATTGCTGCCAACAAAACCAAACTGGCTGGCCGTGTTTTCGCGAATGCGCCATTCATCAACTGTCATTTTCAGACGCACCAGTGATCTGACACGCGCCATCAGGGCCACATCGTTGACAGGCTTTGACAGGAAATCGTCAGCACCAGCTTCAAGCCCGCGCACGCGGTCGGTGGCATCGGTCAGGGCTGTCACCATCACTACCGGAATATGCGCCGTTGCCGGATTGCTTTTAATTCTCTGGCAGGTTTCAAAACCGTCCATGCCCGGCATCATGACATCAAGCAGCACGATGTCAGGGCTCATGGCGTTGGCTTTTTCAATTGCTTCCTGTCCGCTGGTTGCCGTGATGACGTCAAAATACTCGCCGCTCAGCTTTGCTTCGAGCAGCTTGACGTTAGGTAGGATATCATCAACGACGAGAACGCGGGCGGTCATGGCGGTTACGGTTGCCTGTCTGGCTGTTGTTTATCTGTTTGGCGCGAAGCCTGTTTTTCCATTTTAAAACATCACTCGTTGGTCGCAAAGGTGAAATAGCCGCTAGTTAGGCTTAATTATGCAAGATACTTTTCAACCACTTTCATAAAATCACCGATCGAAATCGGCTTGGAGATATAATCTTCACAGCCACCTTGGCGGATTTTCTCTTCATCGCCCTTCATGGCAAAGGCGGTGACAGCCACCACCGGAATTGATTTCAACCCCTCATCCGCTTTCAGACGTTGGGTTACTTCAAGGCCCGAAACCTCGGGCAACTGGATGTCCATAATGATCAGGTCCGGCTTTTCCACACGGGCGATATCCAGCACTTGTCTGCCGTCGCGTGTTTTGCAGGTGGCATATCCGTGTGCGGTTAGCAGATCGTCAAAGAGCTTCATATTCAGCTCGTTGTCTTCAACGATCATCACTTTTTTGGTCATTAAAAACCCCGTAAAAAATAAATCTATTCAGGCTTCCCCAAGCCCTTAGCCCAAGACTAGGGCTTTAAAGGTTAATAATCCGTTAAGAACTGGCAAAATCTTCAAAAAGATCAGGGACAAACGGCCGCTGGCAGGGCTTCAAGCGCCTCAAGCTGCTGGGCGACTTTGAACTGCCCATAATCCACAATGGCGCGCCCCACCACACCGTTATCGTGCAAGATCAGGTCCATCTCGTAAGAAGGGGTGGCACCTTCTTCCGCGCGTTGCGTCTTGAGCGGAAACACCGCCATGCGCACATGCCAGGCTTCGGGGGTTAGCAAAGCACCCGCTATTTTCGGGCTTTGTTTTGCAACCGTATCAATTTCACCGGCTGACAGTTTTTTACCAATCACCGCGCTGACCTCTACCGGCCCTTCGGCATCCGTGCCGTCAAACAGCGTGGCAAAATAGAATTTTTCACCCGCGCGTGCGTGACGGATTATTTCTGCCGTATGATGCATGGGTAAAACATAGCCCGCTGGCAGGTCAA
>JBEIPH010000190.1:0-3619 GCA_040377115.1 Micavibrio sp.
GGATGATCGTCCAGCCCCGCTTGCTTTACGTGGTTGGCGAAAATGCCCAGATGACTGTGTTTGAAAGATTTGAAGGACGCGGCAAGTCCTTCATTAACGCGCAATCAGATGTGGTTGTTAACCGCGCGGCGCGGCTGTCGATGGCCCGCCTTGTTGATGGCGATGTCGCTGCCAGCCATATCAGCCAGACAACCCTGCATATCTTTAAAGATGCGCATTTTGAAGGCTTCTCCGGCGCTTTTGAGAATGCTTTGCAACGCCAGTACTTTGAAATGCGGTTGCTCGAGCCACATGCTTATAGTAGGCTAAGCGGGATATATCTTAAACACGGTCAGCAACATCAAGATTTTAGCGTGCTGGTCGATCATTATGACGAGAGCGGCGTATCCGCCCAGCATTTTAAAGGAGTTGTCGATGATCAGGCTCGTGCAGTATTCCAAGGGAAAATACATGTACATCGTGTTGCACAAAAAACAGATGGATACCAGTCTCATCATGCGTTACTGCTTTCCGAACAAGCAGAAGCAAACGCAAAACCTGAACTGGAAATCTATGCCGACGACGTAAAATGCAGCCACGGCGCAACGGCAGGCCAGCTCGATAAACAGGCCCTGTTTTATCTGCGCAGCCGCGGCATCCCCGAGCGCGAGGCACGCGCCCTGATGATCCGCTCCTTCCTTGCCGAAGGTATTGATAAAATCACCCATTCTGAAATACAGGACATCTTCCGCAACCGTGCGGATGTCTGGCTTGAAAGGGCAGCTACGCCATGATTAAGGCGCTTGCCCCCAATCATAGTGATGATATTGCCGCCCTGCGCGCAGATTTCCCTGCGCTGCAAACAGAGGTCAACGGCAAGCCCGTTTGCTACCTCGACAGCGCCAATTCGGCACAGAAGCCTCAGGCCGTTATCTCTGCCATGCAATCAGTGATGTCTGATCACTACGCCAATGTACACCGTGCGGTTTACAGCTTTGGTGCGCAGACAACGGTGGCCTTTGAAGCCGCGCGGGAGAAAGTTGCCCGTTTCCTGAACGCCGAAAGTGCAAAAGAAATCGTCTTTACGCGCAACGCGACCGAGGCAATCAATCTGGTTGCCAATACCTATGGCCGTACATTGCAGGCGGGGGATGAAATCATCCTGTCTGAAATGGAACACCACGCCAATATTGTGCCATGGCATTTCCTGCGCCAGACGCGCGGCGTGACTTTGCGCATTGTGCCCATTTTAAAAGACGGCAGCCTTGATATGGCGGCCTATCGCGGATTGTTGTCCTCTCGCACCAAACTGGTTGCTCTGACCCACATGTCCAATGTGCTGGGTACGGTTAATCCGGTTGCCGAAATTGTTACAGCCGCCCATGCTGTGGGTGCCAAAGTATTGCTTGATGGTTCACAGGCGGTTGCCCATTGCGCCGTTGATGTGCGTGCCATCAGGGCTGATTTTTATGTTTTGACGGGGCATAAGCTTTATGGCCCGACAGGTATTGGCGTTCTTTATTCGCCCTACGCGGTGCTTGAAACGCTTTCGCCGTGGCAGGGTGGCGGCGAGATGATCGAAAATGTTGCCTTTGATGAAATTACCTTCAAAGCGCCGCCTTATCGCTTTGAGGCCGGGACACCGCCGATTGTTGAAGTCATCGGCCTAGGTGCCGCAATTGATTACTTCTGTGCGCAGGACCTACAGGCGCTTCATGAACATGAACTGGCGCTTGTTAAGGCAGCAGAAGAAAAACTGCGTGCGATCGAAGGTGTAACCATTTATTCAAATGCCGACAGCCGTCGTTCAATCGTTTGCTTTAATATTGAAGGCGTTCACCCGCATGATGCCGCCACCATCTTTGACCAGATGGGCGTTGCCGTGCGTGCAGGGCATCATTGTGCCCAACCCCTTATGAAGGCGCTGGGTGTGACCGCAACCCTGCGCGCGTCTTTTGCCCTTTACAGCAATATGGACGATGTTTTGCGTCTGGAGGCGGCGGTGCGTAAAGCCCGATCGATTTTTGCACGATGATGAAGCACGTGGCAGACGAGGAAATGATCCGCAACGCGGTGGGTGACGACGAAGAATTGATGAAAATGAAGCGCCCGCCCTATACCGAGGGCAGCCCTGGCCATCCTTTGTGGCCAAAGGTCGAAGCCGCCATTTGCGAGGTCTATGATCCGGAAATACCTGTAAATATTTATGAACTTGGCCTTATTTACAAGGTTGATATTCAGACCGATAATAACAATATCTATGTAGAGATGACCCTGACGTCGCCGGGTTGCCCGGTGGCAGGCGAAATGCCGGGGATGGTCGAACGGGCGATCAGAACGGTCGATGGCGTGGGAGAGATAAAAGTAGAGCTTGTATGGGATCCTTCGTGGGATCCATCGAAGATGGCGGAAACCGCTAAACTGCAACTGAATATGTTTTAAAAGGAGCGCAAAACATGAGCCAACTGATGACACTGACAGAAACCGCAGCCGAGCACATTAAAGGTCTGATGACCTCGGCACCGGCAGAAGAAAAATTCGCTGGTATCCGCGTGGGCGTAACGGCTTCTGGCTGCTCGGGCATGTCCTACAGCCTTGAATACGCCAAAGATGCTGGCCCGACCGATGTTGTGATTGAAGATAAGGGCGTGAAGATTTTTGTCGATCCCAAAGCGCAGCTTTATATTGCAGGCATGGAAATGGACTACTTCCGCAATAACTTTGAAGAAGGCTTTGTGTTCAACAACCCCAATGCAACCGGCCACTGTGGCTGCGGCAAATCTTTCAAGGTTTGATTTTATAACACTTAAAAAAAGCCCCGATCTTAAAGGTCGGGGCTTTTTTTATACAGACTGTCCGGCAACATAGCCGGAAGCCCAGGCCCATCACGCGGCGAAGCGCGTTTAATAAAATTCAGGGGGCTTTTATACAGACTGTCCGGCAACGTAGCCGGAAGCCCAGGCCCACTGAAAATTGTGGCCGCCTAGGTGGCCGGTGACATCCACAACCTCGCCGATAAAATAGAGGCCTGTTACATTGAGCGCCTCCATCGTTTTTGATGACAGGTCGCGGGTGTCAACGCCGCCTAGCGTTACTTCGGCGGTGCGGTAACCTTCCGATCCTATGGGGGTGACTTGCCAGTCGTGAATTCGGCTGGCCACTTCGCGCAATTTATCATCCGACAGGTCGGGCAGGGGCAGGTCGTGGCCGCTTTCGGCGGCGATCATATCGGCAAGTCGGGAGGGAAGCGCAAGGCTCAACACCGTGCGCAAGTAAGCCTTGTTGCGGGACTGACGTTCGCCACGCAGAAAAGTAAAAATATCTTTGTCAGGGCAAAGATTGACAGTGATGGTGCCGCCTTCTTTCCAGTAAGACGATATTTGCAAGATAGCGGGGCCGCTCAATCCGCGATGGGTGAACAGCAGGGCTTCGCGAAACGACATTTTGCCGCAACTAACAACAATCGGGTCAACAGCCACGCCAGCCAGCGCCTTGGTTTTTGCCAGCAGGTCTGCATCAAACAGCAAGGGCACAAGCCCTGCACGGGTGTCGGTGACGCGCAGGCCAAACTGCCTCGCGAGGTCATAGCCAAAGCCTGTTGCCCCCATTTTGGGGATGGACAGCCCGCCGGTGGCCACCA
>JBEIPH010000032.1:0-7351 GCA_040377115.1 Micavibrio sp.
CAGGCATCAGCGGTTGCATGACTGTTGGCTCAACCAGCGTTGGCGTCAGCGTCGGCGGCTTTGGTGGTGCTATCGGTTCTACCCGCTCTAAATTCAACCGCGAGTGCGCTGATAACGCAAACGCACAAGCCCTGCTGCGCACCAACGATCCATCCCTGCAAGCACTGGGCATCGGCATCATGGCACAGCAAAGCGAAAACGTTGCCACTGCCGTTACCGCAACAGTCGGTGGTGTTAACGATGCAACAGAGCGTTGCGGTCGTGTAACCAACCCGCTGCAAGCTTTCGGCGCAGCCTGCGAACCACGCCGCGAACAACGTGCTGCTATTGTTGCAGCACCGGCGCCAGCGGCTCAGCCTGAAGTAAACGTAACGGTTAACCTGCAAACACCGACAACAGCAACAACAGCACCACGCGCTGCTGCACCAGCTGCACGTCGCGCAGCCCCTGTGCGTCGCCAGCCAGCAACAACAACGGCGCCACGCCGTCCGTCAGCCTCCGCCAGCGGCGGTAGCAGCGCTGCGGCTATCTCTTGCCCAGCAGGCCAGACACCGGTGGCGATCTGCCGTCCGGCAGCACCAGTGACAACACCACGTCGCTAAGGCACGCTAAACAATAACAAAAAGGGGCATCGGTGATGAACTGATGCCCCTTTTTGATTGACATAATTAATTTTTATGGTAAAGTTTCTGCCATACAGATCAACCGGGAATCAGCCGCAAGGAATAATGCCGATGCCAAGCAACAAAGCACTGAAGTCAATTTTCTGCACGCTCGCCTCGGCCTCCTTGCTTGCCGCAAGCCCCGCCAGCGCACAGGAAGCAGCACCAGCAACAACACCGACAGCCGCCAGCGCCACGCCAGCATCGCCACAGGCTGCAAATGCCAATGACGTCACCCGCAGCTGCATGCGCACCGAAACGCGCCGCCGCGGTATTATTTTTGGCCTGTTCAGCAACACCCGCACCACACAAACCTATGACGAAAGCTGTGCGCGCGCCAATCTGGTGCTTGAACTGCTTGAACCCCGCAACGGTCAGGTTGACCCTGCCATGGCGGCGCTGGCGCTGAATATCCGCCGCGAAAGCGATGATAATTTTAAACAGTGGTTTGACACCGCCCTTCAGGCCCGCGGCCTGACGGTCGAAAATCTTGAACAGCAATCAACTGTTTGCCGCCGTAGCGTTACGGCAGACGGCCGCGTTGGCTTTAGCTGCACCCGCGCCACCCCCGCAGCACTGCCCACCACCACCCCCTGAGCAATTGACCTGCCGTATTGACCTGCTATAACCAAGGCATGGACATTTCATTTTTAAATAACGGCACAATCATCACCTTTATTGGCGTTTTTATCAGCGCTGCCGCTGGCACGCTAGGTGCCTGCCTGTGGTTATCCGCGCGCGATCAACGCCAACGTGACGAAGCACTGCTGACATCTGCCAACGTCACCATCGCCTGGCTGGTTGCCGTGCTGGGCCGTTTGATCAACCTGAAAAAAGATCATATCCAGCCAGCACAGGCCGAAAGTGAAACGGCAACCACCGCGCGACAGCTGTCTGTCTGGCCCGTGATGCCCGCAAGCCTTGCCCTGCCAGCGCCCGATTTATTTGCCCACGCGGGACGTCAGCTTGATGTGATACAGCTTTTGAAGTTGCTTGAATTTAATCTGGCCGAACTATCGCACCAGATCACCACGCGCAACGATGTCATCAACCGTTGCTTTGCGACTGCGGGGGCAGATTCACCGCTGCCGCTGCCCTTGCTACACCTCTACCTCAGCACGCTTGAAGAAACCGCGCGACTGACCGATGAAAATCTGTTCTTTATCGACAAGGCTATTCATCGCCTGCGTCAGATGGCTGTCAAAAGCCTTCCAAAAACACTGCACCCGCGCATTGCCGATGTTGGCCTGCGCCCTGATGCCGGCGACCTGATGCCGCCTGCTGACCTGATCAAGACTTTTGCCTAAAGCTATTTCAGGCCGCGGCCAAGGCGCAGGTATTTCAGCGTGACCGAGTTAAATTCACGGCGATAAAGAATATAAATCACCACTGTCGTTGCGGCCATAAACGCATAGGGGCCCAAGAACCACGTCAGGGCCGCCAGCGCGAAATAGTATGAGCGCAGGCCATAGTTAAATTCATGTCCGGCACGGTCAGATACTTTTGCAGCGTATTCCGCCAACTGAAGATGTTCGTCTGTCAGCTCGCCCACCTTCACATAGGGCATGGCACCCGTCAGGATGTTGCAAAAGGTATGCTGACGCATGGACCATGTAAATTTAAAAAACGCAAAAACAAAAATAACCGCCAGCAACAGCAATTTCGCCTGCACTTCATCACGCGTTGATGGCGCAATAAATGTGTGGTTGGCTAACACAGACAAAACTTCATCCGTTGAACTAAGCATGGTCACGATACCAGCCAGTATCAGGATGGTGGTGGTCGCCAAAAAGTTGACCATGGTTGTCAGGTTGCCGATCAGGGCCACATCGGTGATGCGGTTTTCATGGCTTAACATGTTGCGCATCCAGTCAATACGATAGGCATAAAGAACCGCCGACAGGCTCTGTTTGGATTTTGCCGCCATGCGGGCATAAAACATATAGCCCATCCATGCCGTGCCAAAAAATACGAGCGCCAGAATATCAATCGGATTGGTAAATATCATCGCAAGCCTCCATGTGCCCGATGATCATAAACAAAACCCTTTATTTTTAGATTCCAATCCATGATAGACTGCCGCTTAGTAAATTACCCTCGCGGAGCCTCCAAATGACACAAAAGAACAAAACCAAAAAAATCGCTTTTCAGGGCAAATCGGGGGCCTATTCGGACATTGCCTGCCGCGCTGTATTCCCGCGCCATACACCACTGCCCTGCCCGTCGTTTTTGGATGCGTTTCAGGCGCTCGACCAGGGTCGCGCTGACCTTGCCATGATCCCGATTGATAACTCTATCGCCGGACGCGTGGCCGACATTCATTACCTGTTGCCGCAATATCCGTTTTATTTTGTGGCTGAATATTTTCTGCCCATCGACCACTGCCTGCTTGGCCTGCCGGATGCAAAGCTTGAAGACATTAAATCAGTCTACAGCCACGCCCACGCCTTGCCCCAATGCCGCCAGATCATTCGCCAGCACAAGTGGGAGCAAGTGGTTTACGGCGATACCGCCGGATCAGCCGAGCGTGTCGCAGAACTTGGTGACAAACGTAATGCCGCGATTGCCTCAAGCCTGACGGCAAAGCTTTACGGTCTTAAAATTCTTAAACGCGATATCGCCGATGATAAAAACAACGTCACGCGTTTTCTGGCCCTGTCGCGCGACAAAACCATCAGCCCGCCCAAAAAAGGCACGCGTTATATCACCAGCTTTATTTTCAGCGTGCGCAATATTCCAGCCGCGCTTTACAAAGCCATGGGCGGATTTGCCACCAACAACGTCAACATGCTGAAACTGGAAAGCTATATGCCCGGTGGCGGCTTTACCGCGACCCTGTTTTACGGCGAGGTCGAGGGCCATCAAAAAGACCCCAATTTGGCCCAGGCACTGGACGAGCTGCGCTTTTTTGCCACGGATATCCGTGTGCTCGGCAGCTATCCGCAGGCACGCAAAGCCCTGATTAAAAATAAGTAATTGATTTTAAATGATTATTTATTAATCAAAAATAATACTTGGCTTAATTGATTATTCATAATATATTTGCATAACTCAATTTCAAGGGGCCTGCCCCCGTTTTCAGGATAGCCACCGATGACCCTTTCTTTCCGCCAGCGCCGCAGCCTTTGCCTGATCCACGATATTCTGTGCGACCCGAGTTTTGGTTTTGCCCTGTGCAACATCCTTTATGGCCTGAAGGCCAATACCGTTGCGCTTGCGGGTGCGTTTATTTGCGCGACGCTGATTATTTTGCAACGCTGCCTGCGCCAGATGTATCCCGTCCAAACAACCGTTTGGCAAAAACTGATGCACAACGATCAGCTTTCACTCTCCATTCTTGGCATAGTTATTATTTGCTCCAGTTTCTATACGCTGCAAACCACCATCGCAGATCACAATATCCCCGCCATGCTTCAGGGTATCGCCGGTATTCTTTTTGGCGGCGCCAATTTGATGATTGCCCGCCAGCTTGGCAACAAGCATAAGAACAACGCGGTTGGTAAACTGCTGTTACAACCAGAAACTTGGATGGCCGGTGGCATGCTGTGCATCGGCTTGATGACAGGCCCTTATGCGCTGGCGCTTTTTCCTTTTGTCTTCCTTGGCTATCGTCAAACACTAAAAAATCTTCGCCAAGGCCAGCCTGAATATACAGGCCATCCGAAACTCTGGTATGCGCTTGCCACGCTTGGATTTGCCGGCCTTGCCGCAGGCGATGTGGTGCTTTTCACCGCCAATATTCTCAACGCCATCTACCTTGTTATTCTCGAAGCCCACCTGATGCCCGGCGGTATTTCCGCCCAATACCAGCGTTTTGCCTTTGCCCGTTCAGGTGGCCATGACACGTATCAAAACCACTAACCCCCAAGATGAAACCCGCCTGCGTGGCTTGATTGCGCGCATCGCGCAAACGCCGATAGGTGAAACACTGCTTGAGCATCTTGAGGCGCAGGCGCAACAACACGCGCGTTACACTTATATTTGTTTTGACCAACAGTTACCGCCCGGCGCTTCGGGTGCATGTTACACGCGGGCCGGTGTTAAAACGGCTGCGATCACGCCAGACGCCGATGATGATCTGCTGGTCAGTGTTTTGATGCACGAGCTGTGCCACTGTATACAGCCACAAAAAACACCTTTCCTTGATACGGATCGACCTGTTGCTTATGGCATGATTGCCATGCGCCTGTGCGAGGGCCATGCCTTTACCGAGCAGCTTTTGTTTTTGCGACAGCTTGAAGAATGCGATCCTGCTGCAGCCAAAGCCGGACGTGACTTTATGCTTGAAGGGCGCTTTAGCGCTGCTGAAATGGAAATGATTGACGAAAGCGTTGACGCCGTTCTTGCCAGCCGCAACGAGGATGAGCGCCACCAGCCGCGCGAAAACCTGTTCTGGCTGACGCAGGAATATATCAAGCGCCGTTATGATCCTAACTATGCTGACAAATTGAAATTGCTGGTGAGCTGCAGCAACCCGTTGTTTAAAGCGATGCCCTGGCGCGAAGCACTGTGTTCTCTTTTTGATGAATACGATAAATCCTCCAGCCTGCACTCGCCACAGGACAAGGGTCTGTTGTGGCCGAAAGCCAACCAGAGTGATCATTTGCTGGAAATGTTGGCCAGCCATGCCAACGTCAGAACCACCCCGCTGTTTTCCCTAAAAAGGATCATCAAGGGCGCCGCGCTTTCTTTTTGACGTAGGCAGCAGGCCAGACGCGTGATAGCTTTTTAAAGTCACAGTTGAAAAGGATACACCTATGGCCACCCATGCTGAAATTGCCGCCAAGCTGCTTCGCGATGCCGCCCAGTTTTTCAGAAACGTTGGTGCGCAAAACCAGCCGCTGGCCGAACAAATGAACGATAACGCCAGTGTTTATGATCAGGTTGCCGATTTGGTCGAACGCGAGCCACTGGGCACGCTCGACATGGGCGACAGTAAATAAAACCGCGCCTTTTACTTCCCTTTTCACCCTGCCTTCCGCTACAATAAAAACGGGTTTCAGCCGCAGTTCGTCTTGCGGTCAGGGGAGGTTTTTAACGTCATATGTTCTCTTTCTTCAAACGTCGCGGACAGCGCAAGCTGGCCATTCAGCCTCGTCATAAAAAAACGCCGCTGCTGCCAGCCAATCTGCAAAGCTTTATCGCCCACCGCCTGACCGACGGCTATGCCGCAACGCTGGCTGGCACGGGTGTGGCTTTGTTTGCCATGCTGCTCAGCTACAGCCCGGCTGACCCTTCGTTTAACACGACACCCGCAACACTGGCCGCACCCGTGGCCAACGCCTTGGGCCTGTTTGGTGCCTATACGGCAGACCTGTTGTTACAAACACTGGGCATTGCTTCGTTTTTGCTGGGGGCTGCGTTTTTTGTCTGGTCGCTGCGCGTCTGGCAGCGCAAGCCTTTGGGCCACCTGCCCCTGCGCCTGAGCTTCCTATTGATCGCCGTGCTGGCGGCAGCCATTGTTTGCGCACGTCTGCCTTCCTTTGAAAGCTGGGGTCTTGGTGCTTATCTTGGTGGCAGTGCTGGTGCGCTGATTTTTAATTCTCTTGGCCATCATCTACAGGGTTGGATGGGCGCTATGGCTTATCTTTTTGTGGCCATCACGGCGGGGGCTATTTTTATTGGCGCCTACGCGGCGGCCCTTGGCCTGAGCCCCCGTGAATGGGCGGGATTATTTGACGTCATCAAATCAGCCACCGCACTTGTGGTGAGCAATCTGATGCGCGGCTGGCAGGCATTTCGCCAGTGGCATGCCCGCATGACAGAAAAAGAAACCGTCGCCGCAGCGCCTATTGGTCGCCGCCGTGTACGCCTTGATGCCGACAGTGCCGAAGACGACACAGCTGAGGCAGAAGACGAGGAAGAAGAAACAATCCCAACCCCCGTCACCACGCTCAAGCGTCCGATTATTGCGCCACGCACCGAAAAGGCAAAAACGCCCCCGCGTGAAGAAAAGCAGAAGAAGCTTAACCTGCGTTCTTCCGATGAAGAGTGGGAACTGCCATCCCTTGACCTGCTGGCCGAAATTCCTGCCACCGGCAAAATCAAGATGGACGAAGCCGCCCTTCAGAAAAATGCCGAGATGCTGCAAAACACCCTGAATGATTTTGGCGTGCAGGGCGATATCCTCAAGGTCAGCCCCGGCCCCATCGTTACCCTCTATGAAATGGAGCCCGCACCCGGCACCAAAACCAGCCGCGTCATCGGCCTGTCTGATGACATCGCGCGTTCGATGAGCGCAGTGTCTGCGCGTATCGCCGTTGTACCGGGCAAAAACGCCATCGGTATCGAGCTGCCCAATGCCAAACGCGAAACCGTTTTCTTCAAGGAAATGGTGGCCAGCGGCGAATATGAACGCAATACCGTGCGTCTGCCACTCGTGCTGGGTAAAAACATCGCCGGTGATCCTGTTATTGCCGACCTTGCACGCATGCCCCACTTGCTGGTGGCTGGTACCACTGGCTCGGGTAAGTCGGTTGCGGTCAACACCATGATCCTCTCGCTGCTTTATAAACTCAGCCCCGCGCAGTGCCGCTTTATCATGATCGACCCCAAGATGCTGGAACTGTCGGTCTATGACGATATTCCACACCTGCTGACCCCCGTGGTAACCGAACCCCACCGCGCCATCACCGCGCTGAAATGGGCGGTATCTGAAATGGAAGATCGCTATCGCGCCATGTCAAAAC
>JBEIPH010000231.1:0-2995 GCA_040377115.1 Micavibrio sp.
GCACCCGCCGCCAGCGCCTTGGCAAAATCGCCTGATGACCTGATGCCACCGTCGGCAATCACCGGCGTTTTTGATTTCTGCGCCGCGCTGAACACATCCATCACGGCTGTTAACTGCGGCACACCCACACCTGCCACCACGCGCGTGGTGCAAATTGAACCGGGGCCAATACCTACCTTGAGCGCATCTGCCCCTGCGTCAATCAAAGCCTTGGCAGCATCAGCGGTGGCGATATTGCCTGCAATTAACTGTACTTTGTTGTGGTGGCGGCGCAGATAGCGCACGGCATCAATCACCGCCTTTGAATGACCATGGGCTGTATCAACGATAATCGCGTCTACTTCCGCTTCGATCAGGGCTTCGGCACGTTTCAGCTGCGCTTCGCCCGTGCCAATAGCGGCGGCCACGCGCAGGCGGCCCTCCTCGTCCTTACATGCTGTAGGGTGCAGCTGCGCTTTTTCGATGTCCTTGACCGTAACAAGGCCGATGCAATGCCCACGCGCATCGACAATCACCAGCTTTTCAATTCGGTGCTTGTGCAGCAGCTTTTTGGCTTTTTCTTTGTCGATATTTTTGGGCGCGGTGATCAGCCCTTCGGATGTCATCAGCTCGCGCACTTTTTGCTTGGGGTTTTCAGCAAAGCGCACATCGCGGTTGGTGAGTATCCCCACCAGCTTGCCGTTTTCCTGTGTCACCGGAATGCCCGAAATACGATTAGCCTTCATCAGCGCCAGCGCATCGGCCAGCGTTGCGTCAGGGCGAATGGTGATGGGATGGTCAACCATGCCCGATTCATAACGCTTCACACGGCGCACCTCGTCGGCCTGTGCCTCAACCGTCAAATTGCGGTGAATAACACCCATGCCACCCGCCTGCGCCATGGCGATGGCCATATCACCCTCCGTCACCGTATCCATGGCGGCTGACAGCAGCGGAATATTGAGCGCAATCGATCGCGTTAAACGCGTGCGCGTATCAGCCTGATCAGGCAGAACACTGGATGCACCCGGCAACAACAACACATCATCGAAGGTTAGCCCTTCAGGAAGTGTTTTTTGCGTCGTGATTTTTGATTTTTTTGGCATTTTTTTTCCCACTCAATCGTACTTATATGTCCAAGTATCACATTTTTAATAACTACTTTTTCCTCTTAGCGGGTTTGTAGTTAGTAGCCGGTTGATTAGCGTGTAAAAACCTCTTTCATGATAGGGGCTTCTTTTTGCTTGATTGCAATCATATGCGGGCTGCGCCACGCTTGGAATGTTACACGTTTTAACCTTGGACTTTCGTCAAATACAGACCTAACAGCTTGCCTAATTTCCCTCAAAACAATTGGGTCAGTGATTTCATACACTTGGAAAGTAAAGCCCCCGAAAGCTGTACCAACAAAATATAATTCGCAATCAGATCTGCTTTGCATCGTTTTGCAAATACCGCGATCTACTAAAATATGCTGAACTCGATTTCCTGCTTCGCCATACTCTTCATGGTAGGCGTGCGAGCCCATAGCGAATATGCAACCACTAGTGTTCAGCACTACAATTAACAAAGAAATAACTAATAAAAATTTCATGCCATTCACTTCAATCTCTCTTCTAGGCGACATGGGCCTTTATACCCTGATGAATTGACAAGAGCCTGATTATAATCAGTGTAGCGCTGTTTGATTACAAAGTATTCTGGTCCGCGAAGGCAAGTATTAGGCTCCGTATAATAGACAGGTAACTTAACATCTTCTGGACAGCTGATGCCGATCGCAAAAACATCTCCCACTGTCGCATCAGGGCCACCAGCGGGCTGATATCCAATAGGTTGTAAATTGCCTTTTACAATCTGCTGTTCAGCAACAATTACAGGGTCTTTCATAAGAATATCTTTAAGGAGAGCGTTATTTAAAGATGCTGCATGCGCTTTTAACTGCGCTTGCATTCGAAAATGGTGACCAACAGGCGAGTATTCTAAAGCCTTATAGACTTCCGCAATAAAAATTAGAAGAATCGCGATCACCAAAGCGTAGATAAAAGGTTTTCTAGACTTAATGCTCATTTCTTATTCCCACTCAATCGTCCCCGGTGGTTTTGAGGTGATGTCATAGACCACGCGGTTGATGCCGCGTACTTCATTCACTATGCGCACGGCCACGCGGCCCAGAAAGTCATGCGGCAGGGGGGCGTAGTCGGCTGTCATGCCATCGACCGAGGTTACGGCGCGCAGGGCAAGCACATGATCGTACGTGCGGCCATCGCCCATCACGCCGACGCTGCGCACGGGCAGTAACACAGCAAAGGCCTGCCATGTTTGCGTGTACAGGCCGCTTTTGCGCAGTTCATCGATAAAAACGGCGTCGGCCTTTTGGAGTAAAGCGACCCTGTCGGCGCTGACTTCGCCGGGGATGCGGATGGCAAGGCCGGGGCCGGGGAAAGGATGGCGGTCGATAAATTTATCGGGCACGCCAAGCGCGCGGCCAAGGGCGCGGACTTCGTCTTTGAACAACATGCGCAGGGGTTCGATGAGTTTAAACTTCATACCCTCGGGCAGGCCGCCGACATTGTGGTGGGATTTAATGGTGACGGCGGGGCCACCATTGAGCGACACACTTTCGATCACATCGGGATAAAGCGTGCCCTGTGCCAGAAATTTTGCATCGCCTACGCGGGCCTTGGCGGCCTCGAACACATCAATAAATGTTTTGCCGATGATCTTGCGCTTGGCTTCGGGCTCTGACACACCCGCAAGGCGGCCAAGGAAAAGATCGCCCGCCTTTTCATGTACCAGTGGAATGTTGAAATGATCACGAAACAGGCCGACGACTTCATCGGCCTCATTATGGCGCATCAGGCCTGTATCAACGAAAATGCAGGTCAGTTGCTCGCCTATGGCGGCATGCAGCAGCGCTGCCACCACGGTTGAATCAACGCCACCTGATACGCCGCAAATGACGCGATCGGTGCCGACCTCGGCACGGATGCGTTCGATCATTTGTTCTTTGTAGGCA
>JBEIPH010000015.1:0-9719 GCA_040377115.1 Micavibrio sp.
GGCCGTGAGCGCTGCCTGGCTCTATGGCAGTGTCGCCCGCGGTGAGGACTCATCCGCCAGTGATCTGGACATGGCGATCGTCGTCCGTTCACAGGCCGTGTCATCGTGACGCTTTTCACTGTCCTTCTTTTTCAGTTACACTGAAAGGAAGGGGTGGCTTTAGGCATAAAGCTGCTGACAGGGGAAAAACATGACAGATCAAGCGCAGGCAGATACAGCCAGCGATGCGCCAATCGATGGGCAGGCTATGCCATCGTCTGGCATTGTCATGCTTGGTGCGGATGTTGAAATTGATTTTTCACGCCCCTTGCCGCAATACGACACATTAGGCGCCGTAGCGTTTGAAGCCCGTGACAGGCGTGCACCTGGGTTGCATTTTGCTCTGCTGTGTGGCCGCACCCATGTGCCCCGCGTTATGATGGGGCCTTCATATAGAAATATCAAAAATCCTAAATTGATGCGTTTGCTTGATGGCGGCATTATTGCGCGCCCGGGTGACCAGCAACAATACTATGCCTATATTTTTGAAAGACCTGTGGGCCGTAAATTTATAGCGCAGGCAGATGAAACACCGCATCGTGTTTCTGAAGATCATCTGGTAGACCTGATCATCAGCCCCATTCTTTCCCTGCTGCTGGAATTTAGAAATGCAGACATGGTGCATGGCGCAATCAGCCTTTCAAATCTTTATCTCGGCGGCCCTGCAGGTTCTGAAACGCTAACCGTTGGCGAATGTCTCAGCAGCGCACCTGGTGCGCGTCAGCACCCTATTTACGAGACGATTGAACGCGCCGCTGCCCAGCCAATGGGGCGCGGCCCGGGGCTTTTGAAAGACGATCTTTATGCGCTGGGCGTGTGCGTTGCCATGATTGCCCGTGGTGTCAACCTGACGGTCGGGCGCAGCAAGCAGGAAATCATACTCGATAAAATTGCGCATGGGTCATATGCCGTGATTAGCGGGCGCGAACGCATGCCCGGCAACGTGTCGGAATTTTTGCGCGGCGTGTTGAATGATGATGAAAGAATGCGCTGGGATATCGATGACGCCATGAAATGGCTTTCCGGTATGCGCGAAAACCCCAAGCAGGGGCGCGTGCCGTATAAAGCCGCGCGCCCACTGGTGTTTATGGAGCAAAAATACTGGGAGCTGCGTTCACTGGCGCTGGTGTTTGGCGACAATGTGCCCGAAGCCATACAAGAAATTGAAACCGATCAGTTTGACCTCTGGCTCAAGCGTAACTTTGAAGACCCGCTGCTTGAGGCGCGCCTTGCCAAGGTCTGGCAGGAAGAAAAGGGATCAACACGCGAAAAGCTGGTTTGTAGTCTTTGTATGGCCTTTGACCCGCGCGGACCCGTCCGTTACAAAAAACTGTCCATTCTGCCCGGTGGCTATGGCGGCGCGCTGGCCGAAGCGATGGCACAGGAAGAAGACGTTACCAATCATGTCGAGCTGGTAACGCAGCAGGTTTTCAACACATGGATCACCCAGCAGTTTGACGAGGTCAAAGATGGGTCAAACCTGCTGACCACGTTTGAAAAATGCCGGAATTTCCTGACCCAGAAGGTCGCCGGTAACGGTATCGAGCGTGTGCTTTATGTGATGAACAAAGAAGTCGCGTGCATGAGCCCGCTGTTTAAATCCCATATCGTATTGAACGTGGGGCAGTTGGTATTGGCACTTGAGTCTTTGGCCCTGCGTGGTGAAAAAGGCGAGCGCGTTTTAGACCGCCATATGATTGCCTTTATTTCGGTGCGCGAGCCAAAAATGATCGACCCCCATCTGGGGCATGTGATTTCCCATGATCGTGGCAATCAACTGGTGGGGATTACGCGCACACTGGCAGCGATACAAAGAACCGCCGGTCTTGGTGCCTTACCAGCCTTGGGCAATTGGCTGATTGATATGATGGGGCCTGCTGTTGAGCGCGTGCTTGACCGCGACCTGCGCAAGGAATTGGCCAAGCGTGTTGAAAAACAGCGTGACAAGGGTGATCTGTCTGTCCTGCTTGATTTGATCGATGACGCACAATTAATGCAGGCGGATAGCCAGCGCTACATGCAGGCCCGTATTGAATATGCGCAACTTGAAATCGAGAAAAAGCGCATTCAAATGATGAAGTCAAAGCCCAAATTCGGTTACGGTACAGGTCGGCAGGTAGCGATGATGTTGTCGGCGGCCTTGGGTACTGTGATTATCCTTGTTTATCTTGCCGTCAATTTTGCGGGAAGGATTTAGACATGTCCAAGAAACCTGCTGTTGAACAATCGGGAATCCCTTTTTCAGCCAAGCTTGCCATTCTGGTGGTCATGGTGTGCGCTGTTGTTTTTTTGCCAGCCACCTTGATTTTTGTGGTAACCATGCTGCCAACCTTCGTGGCCATGATTGTTGACCGCCAGCCTGAAAAGACCATGTGGCTTACCATCGGGGCGCTTAATCTGGCGGGGGCTATTCCATCGTGGTTTACCTTGTGGTCCATGGGCGGTGATATGCAGGACGCCTATATTATTATTAGTGACACAGGTGTTTTGCTGCGTGCTTATGGTGCAGCCGCGGGCGGCTGGATCATCCATCAAAATGTCACACCGTTGGTGGCGGCAGCTGTTGTTAAACGCAATGATATGCGTCTGAAAGATATAGATAAAAAACAAAAAGAACTGGTGCGTAAATGGGGCCAAGATATCGGCAAGGCCGGATAAAAATCGGCTGGTTAGATCAAGTTTTACCCAATATTAACCCGTATTTAAATCGGTAGTACTAAAATGGAAACAGAGACAGTTTATCTGGCTCGCCCTTGTGCATGGCTTGCAAAAGAAGCGCATGGGGTTTTGAGGGGAACACAGGACATGAACAGCCAGATACCCGTTAAAATCGGGAAGGGCCCTTGCCCGCCATTTAGCCTGCGCGGCCGTTTTGCGCAGCTGATGCGCGCGCGTGACGGCGTGGCTGCCGTTGAATTTGCCCTTATTGTCATGCCCTTGATGATGTTGATTGTCGGCATTGTCGAGGTGGGCCTGTTTTTTGCGGCGGGGAGCGTGCTTGAAGGAGCGTCCAATGAGGCAGCGCGTGGTATTCGCATTGGTCAGGTACAGTTATCAGGCGATCCCGAGCAAGTATTTGCCGATCGTTTTTGTGAGCATGCCAGCAAAATGATTGACTGCACACGTGTTCAATACGAAGTCATCAATATTTCCGAAGGCACCTTCGCCGCCAGTGATGGGTATGAACCAGCCTATGACGCAGAAGGAAATCTGGTGCCGCAGCCTTTTTCAACGGGTAATTCGAACGATATTGTTATGATACGGGCCATTTACCGTCACGAATTCTTTACGCCCTGGATGGGGGAAATGATGACGGGCGATATCAACAGAAACTGGATGGATCACATGTCGACCGTGGTCATCAAATCCGAACCCTACGTTTTCGGAGAGGAATAAGCGATGCGCTTTATCCGGTTGCTGGCAAAATTCTGGCGCAAGCAAGAGGCGGTTGTCGCAGTTGAGGCCGCGTTTGTTTTCCCGCTGCTGGTGGCAATTTTGTGTGGCATGATGGATATTGGCCAAGCCTTGGTGATCAACCAGAAAACGATCACCGCAACGCAGACAATTGCCGATTTGCTGGCGCGGGAAGAGCAAATTAGCAATGCAGAAATGACAGATGCAATTGTGGCGGGCAGATTGTCGATGCAGCCTTATGATGTGGCAAGCTATGGCGCCGATGTGGTGGGCATACAGTTCGTTGGCACAGGCTTGGTACCAACGGAACGTTGGCGCGATACGGTGGGAACTGAGGAAAACGATCAGGTTTTCGAGATGTCAGAAGGCCTGGGTGCGCGTGACGAGGGCGTGATTGCGGTGACGGTTGATTATTTTTATGTTCCGTATTTTACGTCTGTTTTTGTGGATGGCTTTGAAATGCAGGAAATGGCCTTTGCGCGTGGGCGCCGGGGTTTATTTGTCGAGCGTGTGCCATAGGGGGCAGTGATGCGGTTTAAAAACGTGATGATAGCCTTCCTGCGTAACAGGGCTGGTGTGGCTGCGCTGCTTTTCGCCTTGATGGCGCCTGTGTTTATCACCAGTGCCGGTATTGTGGTTGATCTGGCCCAGGCCTACAACACGAAAACAAGGCTTGGTAACGCGCTTGATAAAGCTGCGCTGGCTGCGGGCACCATGTCTGGTACACAAACCGAAATAGAAG
The DNA here is from genome assembly GCA_040377115.1 of Micavibrio sp. Classification (GTDB taxonomy): domain Bacteria; phylum Pseudomonadota; class Alphaproteobacteria; order Micavibrionales; family UBA2020; genus JAEXMB01. The sequence goes on from JBEIPH010000015.1 coordinate 4,196, forward strand.
CAAACGTCTTGCGATTTATCGAGGCGAATTACCCTGATGATCGCGTTGGTACGGCATTTGGCGTGCTGGTTACCATCGACGAGAGCAAGATCGTCGTCGAGGCCAGCGCAACGGTGGATACCGCCTTTATGCGTATTTTTGGCTATGACACAATTCAGGTTGTTGAGGTAACCGAGGTTATAAGAGAGTTGGCAGGTGTTGAGGTCGCACTGGTGCTTGACGTCACGGGTTCGATGGCGGGGTCAAATATTGCGGCGCTGCGCACGGCGTCGCACAGCTTTTTGAATATCATGTTTGATCGCATCAGTGATGTTGATTATATCAAGATAGGGATCGTGCCCTTCAGCAACTCGGTTAACGTCGGGCGATATGGTCTGGGGCTTAACCCTGATGGTTCTGTCTATGGCACGGCTTTTGTCAGTAGGCCCGCAACTGATCCATACATTTCGCCCGCCACAAATATTCAATACTCAAGTTCGACGGGCACAACCAACAACTGGAAAGGATGCATTGTCGAGCGCGCCTATCCGCTGGATACAACAGATGATGCTACGCCGAACTGGCAGATGTATCGTTATCCCAACCAGTGTACGAGCAGAGACAGGTACGGCAACTGCACGGCATGGCGGCGCGACCCCAATTATCAATGCCCGAATTCAAGGTTGATGATCCTCAATAACAACGAGGCGGCGATGCATACCTATATTGATGCCCTGCCAACCGTCGGCAATACCTATGGCAACGTGGGTATGGCATGGGGTTGGCGGGTTATTTCGCCTGAGGCGCCATTTACAGATGGGGTTGAATATGACGACCCTGACTGGAGCAAGGCGGTGATTATGATGACGGATGGCGACAACACGATGCACAGCTTTTATTCGGTGTATGGCTTGACAGCAACTAATGGTATGGATGCGAACGATCTGGACGAACGGTTTGAGGAAATCTGCGAGAACATGAAGCAAGAGGGCCTGATGGTCTATACCATCACTTTCCAGTCGGGAATTACCGATGCAACAAGAGAGATCTTCCGCCGCTGTGCTTCGCCGGGCAAGTATTACAACGCACCAAGTGATGCGGATCTGGTGGAAGCGTTTGAAAAAATCGCCAACCAGTTAAGCCAGCTGCATATCGCCAAGTAAAATTGGGCCAAGCTAGCTTGTGTGAAGTATACAATTTTAAACAGCGTTAAGATTGCGGTAATCTTCAAGTCACGAATGGTTAATGTTAGATAGTTAACAGGTATAGACGTAATATTTACCGAATCTTAGCAGTTGCAATGGTATTCTGAAAGGGTAAGGTAAAAGGGATAAAGGTTGATTTGCGGGAAGGGGAAAAATCCCGCGCCTTTTTATCGGGGAAACTACCAACAACGGAGGGAACCATGTTTCTGAAACTCTTTGCAATGAAAGAAGCCTTTATTCGTTCACGTGACGGCGCAACGGCCATTGAATACGGTCTGATTGCTGCTGGTATTGCTGTGGCGATTTCGGCTGTCGTGTTCATCTTCGGTGAAGATCTGCGCGACCTGTTCCAGGATATGTCTGACGAAGTATCTAAGCGTCCTGCTTAAGATACCGGGGGATATACAAAAGAACCCGCCCACTTGTTGGGCGGGTTCCTTTTTTGTGGGGGTGGCCTGATGATTGCCGCGATGCTGTGGGGGATTGTTTGCCTGATAACACTGGCCAGTTGCTGGTCAGATGTGCGGCGCCTTATCATCCCCAATAGCCATAGCATCGCCATCGCGGGCCTGTTTTTCCTGGCCTATGTCCTCGCGCCGACTTCTTTTGGGTCGCTAACCGGTCACCTGCTGACCGGATTTTTGTTTTTTCTGGTCGGCTTTTTGCTTTTTGCGCGCGGTATGCTGGGCGGGGGCGATGCCAAGCTGGCAGCAGCGCTGGGCCTGTGGCTGGGGCCAAAGGCGGTTATACCCTTTTTGTTTTTCATGTCGCTTGCGGGCGGTGTGCTGGCGCTTTTTTCGATTTATATCAAAAAGAGAAAGCCATTTTCTAAACCAAGTCCTGAAAGTTGGGTAATGCAAATCCAACAAGGCCGAAGCGCCTTGCCCTATGGCGTTGCCATAAGCTTTGGTAGCTGGCTTGGCATTTTTCATACGACCGGCATTGGTCAGAAATTACATGAAGTAATTTCGTTAGCTAATTAAGATTCAACAATTTTTCTTGCCAAACTTGTCGTTTGTATGCACAAATGAAAGTGGGGAGTTTGTCTTTTGGGGATTAGACAATGAACAAAACTGTTTTGATGATCATGGGCGGCGCTGTGCTTGTGGCTATTCTTGTGGCTATGATCGTGCAGGCGAAACTTGCACCAAGCAAAGAAGAAGTTGCCAATACGGTTTCCGGCACTGAAATTCTGGTCGCCAGTAAAAAACTGCTAACCGGCGAAAGACTGACAGCTGAAAGTGTCCGCTGGCAGGCAGTGCCTCCCGCCGCGGCGTTCACCGGCGTGATCCTCAAGAGCGAAGAACCCGATCTTAAAAAGCTCAGCGTTTATGACTCCCCCCTCAAGCGCGATATCGAGGAGGGCGAACCCGTCACCCGTCAGGCGATGATCGCCGACGTCAAAGGTGAGGGCAACTTTATTACGGCAATTTTGCGCCCGGGCATGCGGGCTGTGGGTATCAAGGTAAATGCGATTACCGGCGCGGGTGGCTTTGTATCACCTGGCGACCGCGTGGATGTGATTGTGGTCTATACGGCCCGTTTGCCAAACACACTCAAACCGATTGCAAGTTCACTGGTGCAGCGCGACGCCGCACAGACCGTGGTCAGCAATGCGCGCGTGCTGGGTGTGGATCAGGAAAGTGCCGCTAACCGCCCCGCCAAGGCCGCCAAGACGGTGACCATCGAAGTAACCAAAGAACAGGCCGAGATATTGGCGCTGGCAGAAAAAATGGGCGACTTGTCGGTGGCTATCCGCCGTCTGGGTGAAAAAGACGTCGTGGGTGGCGAAATAACGCCGATTACGACCGACGTTAATGCCAGCGAGGTTATGCGCAAGCTTAATCAGGTGCTCAATGAAAGTTCGGCAACGGGTGATACCGTGCGGGTTTATAACGGCAGCCAGATTGAAAACGTGCCGGTACGTCGCGTGCGCGAGACGCAGGAGAAACAGCCATGACACAGCGGGGCATGAAACAGTGGGGAAAAGCCATGACTGAACAGGCGTTGAACAAAAAACCGGCAGCAAGGTTGGCCATGATCGCCATCGTCCTGCTGGCCTGCAGTTTTGCATCGGTTACAGCGATCGGCGGAAAAAAGGGTCTTAACAAGCAAGTCGAACTGACGGTTGGCAAGGCAAGCACGATTGAGCTTTCAAGTCAGGTGGCTGACGTGCTGGTGGCCAACCCGGCGATTGCGGATGTCGGTACACTGCGTGCAGACAGGCTGTTTATCGTGGGTAAATCGGTTGGTGCAACCAACGTGCTGGCCTTTGATGCCTCGGGCAATCAACTGGCGGATATCAATGTGCAGGTGCAGGTAGATCAAACCGCGCTGGCAGATACCATCGGTGAATTCTTCCCTGAGGAAAACATTACTGTGCGCACGGCGAATAACAACATCGTGCTGTCCGGCACCGTGTCTACGCCGCTGGTTGCTAACCGCGTGCGTGATCTGGCTGGCCGTTTTGTAACAACACAGGGCCAAACCATCGTTGACCTGATGAGTGTCAATGGCGAACAGCAAGTAATGCTGAAGGTGAAGGTTATCGAGGCGCGCCGCAGCGTGCTGCGCGAATACGGTATTGAAACCGACTATAAACTTGGCAATACGGATGGCGGCATTTTGTCAACCGATGCGCTGACGGGTCAGGTGGCAACTTCTCCTTTTGGTACAGGCCAGATCTTGTTTGATGACAACGGTGGCTTTGGCCCCTTGCGTCTGGGTCTTGCTGCCCTTGAACGCCAAGGTCTGGTCAACGTTTTGGCCGAGCCAAACCTGACAGCGATTTCTGGTGAAACCGCGGGCTTCCTTGCGGGTGGTGAATTCCCCATCCCAACGGGTACCAGCGATAACGGCAACACCATCACCATCGAATTCAAGCAATTCGGTGTGGCGCTTAACTTCCGTCCAACCGTTTTGTCACGCGAGAATATCAGTCTGCAGCTTTCAACCGAGGTGTCTTCCGTTGCAGCTGATGATATCGTCAGCTTGTCGGGTGTTGACATCCCGGGCCTAAGCGTTCGTCGTGCGGAAACAACGGTCGAGTTGGCTTCAGGTGGTACCATCATGATTGCGGGTCTTATCCAGTCCGGCACGGTTGATGGTCTGAACGGTTTGCCAGGTATCAAAGATGTGCCTATTATCGGCGACCTGATGAAATCAAAGTCATTCCAGCGTGATGAATCTGAACTGATCATTCTGGTTACGCCTTATCTGGTTAAGCCTTTCGCCAAAGCAGAGGCGACTTATCAGGGTGGGCCTGATGCGCCGCCACCGCTGCCAAAGATGGGCGCGTTGCCGCTGCCATCACCAGATGCAGCTGACGCGGCACTGACAGAACGCGCGTCTGCCGACATGCCTGTTGAAGCTTATCAGCCTGTGGCCCCTGTTGTGGCGCCAGAACCAGTGGTGGCCGATGCCCTGCCTGCACCCGTGACAAAGGCCGAGCCGGTCAAGATGGCAGCCGTGCCAAAACCGGTGGCGACAGCCAGTGGCGGTGGCGGTAAAATGTCGCCGCTATCCAAAAAATTCATCACCAATCTGCAAGGGGTTTACGGCAATCGCCTGAAGCCGCCGGTGGACGGTGGCGGCCAGTTCGGCTATCTTGTTGATTAAGGGGATATGCGCATGAAAAACAGGCTTTTCGGGCTGCCGATCGTTTTGCTGGCACTGCTGGCTGGTTGCAATATGACCACGCCATCCGAGCTGCGCACAGGTAGCATGATCGTCAAGGACGACGTTGTCACCCAATCGATGTCAATTGATGATATGGGTCGCGAGCGTATGGTCTTGCTGGCGCGTGACTATCATAATCGCGCGCGTGGTCCTCTCAGCCTGACGGTGGCCTATCCTTCGGGTGACGCCGCTGAAAAACAGCGCATGCAGTCAAAAGTACAGCGCGCTGTTAAGTCGCTGAAAAAAGAAAATGTGAAATCGGTCAACGTTGAATACGTCGGCGTTGAAGACAAAGAAGCCACAGGCCGCGTTGTGGCAACATTCCCCGCACTGGTGGCGGTTGCCCCTGATAACTGCCGCCCCATGCCGGGCATGCAAGGTGGTGAGTCATGGGAAGAAACCAACGATTATCAATTCAGCTGTGAAACCAAAGATGTCATGAGCCGCATGATCGCCCATCCCGAAGACCTTTTGGGTGTTGATGGCAGCAAAGGCGGCACAGCAAGACGCACCGGCACCGTTGTTGAAAGCTATCAAGACGGCGTGCCGAATGAATCCTTCCTTGGCACCGCCACCGCCAGCGAGATCGGTAATTAAAGTATGAGTGATATCGCTTCCACACTTTTACCATCCTCATCCGTGTCGTTTTACGTCACGGATGA
>JBEIPH010000086.1:0-5254 GCA_040377115.1 Micavibrio sp.
GTTTTTGTTCTTCAAGGGCGACAGTGTGTGCGAGGTTTCTTATGCTGACCGCGCTGGCAAATACATGGGCCAGAAGGGCGTGACGTTACCGCGTCTTTGAGGGGATTGTCGGTGTCTTTTTAGAAGACGATGACGTGGTATAGCCCTCAGGCAGCTCGCCACCCAATTGCAGCAGCATTTTTTCTGCATCCAGCAACGCTTGCGTTCTGGGCACATCTGCAAATGACTGTATATGCAGGCCGCTGCTTTCTTTGTCGCGCGTAATCACTTGGCCGGTGTGGAAATTGAATACCGTCGACAAAGCCCCCTGTCTTAGTTCAATGGCATGCTTGTCTAACAAAGCATAGTTGCCAGCTTGGGCTGATTTAGCAGGTGCCGCTGTCACAGCTTCGGCATAGCTTGGGGCTGACTTGATCGCGCTTAACAAGGCACCATCGGTGTGATCGATGATAAACTTGGCGGGTGTCATTCCATTTGCATCGGCCAAGTGCACATTGGCCCCAAGGCTAATAAGCTTGGCGGCCACTTCTTTTTTGTTTTCTTCGAGCGCGTATAGCAGCAGTGGCTTGTTGTCATCGCCGACGGTTTCATTCAGGTTACAACCATACTCAACCAGCCGCTTCATGATCGATATACTGGCGCCCTTTACCGCTTGTTCAAGCACACCTTCGGTGGGTAACTTGACGCCGTCATCCTGACATTTGGCGAGCATCCAGTCCAAAAACAACTCGTCACCAGTGTAGGCAATGTGCTTGAAGCAGTCATAGCCGTCTTCGCGTTGAACCTGATAATCAAACCCAGCCTGTATAAGCTTTTTAAATATATTCAGGCGATTATAGCCTATTGCAGAAAGCAATGCGGTCAGGCCTTTGTTTTCAAAAACATCTGCCGTATTTTGAGGGTAGATAGAAAAGAAATGATCAACAAACCCTTCGTTTGAGCTGATTATCGCTTTGATCAGATAATCTTCTGGTTTCTGCTTGATGTATTCGTCAAACAGTTTCAGCACATAACCTGGTGCCGCTTGCTCGATCAACTGGCCTACAATCTGTGGAATATTTTCATGTATAGCTATATTTTCTTCACGGCCTAGACTAGCGACCACATCCCAATGCTGGCGGTCGATAGCGCGCAAAACAGGTGTTTTATTCCACTCGTCAGCGATGTGTTTATCGGCACCTTCTTCCAGCAGCGTTTCCACTATGTCTATAGTGCCGCACCAAGATGCGATGCCCAGAAGTGTTCTGTCGCCTTCAAGTGTGGTATTCACATCAAGGCCAGCATTAAGCATCTTATAAAAGATATCCATACGATCGCTGGCATAACCATTCCAGCAATGCTCGCCGCCGAATAAAAGATTGATAACGCGGCGTGCGGATGGATCATCTTTTAACAGGCGCATCGGCTTTTCAAACTTATCGACAATTGAAGCTGCCTTGACCTTGTGACCGCGCTGAATCTCATAGGACAATTTTAACGTCAGCTTGCGCTCGCGCTTGATCCGCCGCTCTTCTGCTGTTGAAAACATACCCATGCTGTTACCTTGATTTTTTTCGTATTATGTAATGTATCCAATTGAAATGAATATGTCAAACTTAAAATATTAATATATAACAGATACTTAGATATATAATAGACCCACAAAGAATACCCCTCCCTTTTCAGGGGCCAGCACGTTAAAACAACAATATGGACAAGTTACAAATCATAGGCGGCGCAAAGCTCAACGGCCGCATTACCATCAGCGGGGCAAAGAACGCTGCCCTACCACTGATCTGTGCTGGGCTTTTAAGCGCTCAGCCGCTCAAGCTATCGCGTGTGCCAAACTTGCGCGATGTGGCATCGTTGCGCGATGTGCTGGCTTCGCTGGGTGTGGGGGCTGACTATGATGCCACCAGCAAAATCTTTACCATCAATTCCGCAACGATCTCTTCCACCCTTGCGAATTACGATCTGGTTCGCAAAATGCGCGCAAGCATTCTGGTGCTGGGCCCGTTGCTGGCCCGCATGGGTCATGCCCGTGTTTCCCTGCCCGGTGGTTGCGCGATTGGTGCGCGCCCTGTTGACCTGCACCTGCAGGGCCTGAAATGTCTGGGCGCTACCATCGAGCTTGAAGAAGGTTATATCGTTGCCAAGGCGCCTGCAGGCGGCCTTCAAGGTTGCGATGTGCATTTTGCCAAAGTATCTGTTGGTGCCACAGAAAACCTGTTGATGGCCGCCACACTGGCCAAAGGTACCACCACCCTCAACAATGCCGCGCGCGAGCCTGAAATTGTTGACCTTGGTAAATGCCTGATTGCCATGGGCGCCAAGATCGAAGGCCTTGGCAGCGAGAAAATCATTATTCATGGCGTTGACAGCCTGCATGGCGCTGATTATGCCGTGATGGGCGACCGTATCGAGGCTGGCACCTTTGTGATCGCGGCCGCGATGACGGGTGGTGAACTGACGCTAGACGGTTGCGACATCGAGCACTTGCGCGCGCTTGTACAACCCCTGCATCTTGCGGGTGTTGATATGACAGGCGACAGCAAGTCTATCCACATCAAACGCGTCAAAGACCGCCTGCGCGGCATTGACGTGATGACAGAACCCTACCCCGGTTTCCCGACCGATCTGCAGGCACAGGTTATGGCCATGCTGACGATTGCCGAAGGTGCCGGTATGGTCACTGAAACCATTTTTGAAAACCGTTTCATGCACGTGCCTGAACTGGCGCGCATGGGCGCACATATCACCGTGCATGATGCCTCGGCACTTGTACGTGGCGTTGCCAAGCTCAAGGGTGCTGATGTGATGGCGACCGATCTGCGTGCCTCCGTCTCCCTTGTACTGGCAGGACTGGTGGCCGAGGGCGTCACCAATGTTCATCGTATTTATCACCTTGATCGCGGGTATGAAGACATCGTTGCTAAACTTTCTGCCGTCGGTGCAAACATCAAACGTCTGAAGGATGAAGCCGCCTGATGACACCCAAAACGCTCCATCATCAAATCGGCACTGATGCCCCAGCCACCTCGTCAAAGGCCGTTGGTGCAATACGCGAAATTCTGCTGGATGGTATTGGCGCTGACCCCGCGCGTGAACCCGCCCTGTTCCTTGAGCAAAACCAGATTATTCAGGATCTGTGCAGCGAACCTGTTTTCGAGCTTCAAATCCCCAATGCCGGCCCCGGCCCCTATAACGTTTTGATCACCCGCAGCGGCAGCAGTGGCCTGTCTTTTGAGGTCAGCTGCAGCCAAACTGGCTCAAAAGACCGCATAGACCTGCCGCTATCTGGCCTTCGAAGCCTGCTTGGTGACTACGCCATGATTTGCGATAATTTCTATAAAACGGTGCGCCAAGGCGATTTGCACCGGCTTGAGGCCCTTGATGAAGGCCGCCGCGGCCTGCATGACGAGGCCGCAGAACTGTTGGCCGATACCCTGGCTAAACAGGTAAAGCTGGACAAAGCGATGTCTCGTCGTCTATTTAGTCTGATCTATGTGCTGCACAGGGGTGCAGCTGCGCTGATTTAACGAATACAACAAGAACCTGAGGACCATGTCAGAAAAAGAAGACTTAATGAGCTTTGACGGCCTTGTGGAAGAACTCCTTCCCAATGCCATGTTCCGCGTCAAACTTGACAATGGCCACATCATTCTCGCCCACAGCTCGGGTAAAATGCGTAAAAACAAGATCCGCATTCTCGAAGGTGACCGCGTGACTGTCGAGATGACCCCTTACGACCTGACCAAGGGCCGCATCACCTTCCGCCACAAATAAGGTCTGCATGCCATGACCTCATTGCCGCCGCTGATACTGGCCTCTGCCTCTCCGCGACGGCTTGAGCTGCTTGCCCAATGCGGCATTGCCCCAGCCAAGGTCATTCCCGCCGATATTGACGAAAGCGTTTTGCCACGCGAAAAACCGCTGGCCTATGTGGCGCGCATTGCCGCGGGCAAGGCAGACAAAATTGCAGCTGACCATCCGCAGGCGATTATTCTTGCCGCCGACACCACCGTCACCTGCGGCCAACGCATTTTAGGCAAAGCCGAAAACGAAGATGAAGCGCGTGCCTTTTTAAAATTGCTGTCAGGTAAACGTCATCGGGTGATTACCGCCGTCAGCCTGCGCGCACCGGATGGCAAAAAACGTGATTTCACCATGACATCGATCGTTAAATTCCAGCGTCTGAGTGAAGCCGACATCAAGGCCTATATCGCCAGCAACGAATGGCGCGGCAAGGCCGGCGGCTATGGCATTCAGGGGCTGGCCGGTGCCTTTGTCAGCTTTATGAGCGGGTCTTACACCAACATCGTCGGCCTGCCCGTGCATGAAACCGTCAAAGCGCTGAGAGGGCTTGGCTATGCCTGGATTTGACCTGTTGGTTGACAAGCATGAAGGCCGCCTGATGGCCGCCATCACCGACAAGCGCGGTGTTTACAGCCTGTATATCGATCATGCCGTTAACCAGCCGCCGCTTGATATGTGGGGATCTATATTTCTTGGCAAGGTTGCCAAGGTTGACACCAAGCTTGACGCCGCCATCGTCGACCTTGGCAACGGTTTAAACGGCATTTTACCCGCCAAGCATACCTTGCAGGCAACAGCCGCCCCGACAGATGCGCGCGCCAATATCGGCACGCTGCTGAAACCCGGGCAGATGGTCCTTGTGCAGATTAAATCCGAAGCAAAAAAAGGGTCCCAGCATGAACAGGCCAAATTACCCCGCCTGAGCATGAAAATCCATGTCATGGGCCAGTTTTTAATTTACTGCCCGATGGCCAGCCGCGTGACGCTGTCGCGCGAAATGAATAACGAAAAAATGCTTGCCTTTACGGCACACCTGAAGGGGCGCGGCGGATGGCTGGTGCAGCCCGCTGCAGACAAAGCCAACGAAGATTTGCTGCAAGACGAAGCAACCCGCCTGCAAGCACAATGGGAAATCATTGATGCCGCCCGCGCCAAAAGCGAAAACCAACCCCGCCTGCTGGCGGCTGGCCCCAATGCACTGGCCCGCGCCCTGATTGACCACAGCAGCCTAAGTTTTGATCACATTTATGTCGGCGAAAAAGATACCCTGCAACGGATGCAAGACTGGTGTGCGCGCCACGACCCTGCCCTTGCCACCTCAAAACGCTTGCGCCTTTTTAAACCTGAAAAGCTCGGCCAGACGCTTTTCGATGCCTATGACGTCCACAGCTGTCTTGATACCTTGCATGACAGCCGTGTTTTTCTCCCCTCGGGCGGGTCAATCATCATCGATCAGACA
>JBEIPH010000023.1:0-8579 GCA_040377115.1 Micavibrio sp.
AATAATCAAGTGGGTAGACCGTTACAGACGGCAAAGACGCAGTGCGTTTTTGCAATGGCTTTGTTTTGCCGTGTGGCGGTCACATGTTGGGATCAGGGGATAAACCGATGATGGGTGTCACACAGCCGGATATGGTTGCGCAGTACCGTGAAAGCCGCTGGCGCAAGATGCTGGCGGAAAACAAGCTCGACATGGGTTTGATTGACGCCAACGAAAGTGTTGGCCTTGATGGCGCGTTGCTGCAGGCTGTGTTGTCTAACAAAAGCATGGAAGTGCGCGAGCTGGCACGCCGCGGTGCTAATCCAAACCAGATCATTGAAAACAGTGTAACCTTGCTGGCGCGTGCCTGTGTGCAGGCCATCAAAGGCCAGGTAACGCTTGAAACGATTATTGCCCTTTTGCAATCAGGGGCAGATCCGCTGTTTGCCGGCAAAACAGGCGCCACACCGCGCCAGCTGCTGGCCGATGAAGCCACACCGGCGGCGGCGCGCCTGCGCACGGTGCTGCAGCTGTGGGAAAAACGCGTCAATATCGGCTTTGCCGCACCTGCCAATGATGACCGTCCGGTTGTGATTACCGAAGACGACAGTTCTAAAGAAGTGCTGCGGTCCTGAATTGGGCCAACGCAACGGTCACTGCAATTTCCGGTGCAAGGTCTTGTGCAGCTGGCAGAATGTCTTTGGTGTCAACAATGTGGTCTGCAGCTTGTGCATTGTGATCTTTTAAAAGTTTCTTGATAACCGCACCTTCGCGTGCAGGCATCACCACGGGCAGTCTGGCCAGGCGTGCGGCAATCACCGCACCCAACAGGGCGGCCAGATCATGGCGCGTGCCAGACATCAATGTTTCAATCGTTGTTATTTCATCAATCCCGCTTGTGTCCGTCAGGGCAACGCCAAGGGCGTCAAGCCCGGGCTGAACCGCCATCATGCCATAGGCCAGCGCGTGATCGGCGGTGGTTTGCTTGGCGCCTGCTGACAGATCATAGATCTGCAGATCGGTATTGATTTCGCCAGCCATTTTGCAAACCGCAGATTGCGGGTTGTTGATGTTTTGAATTTTTGCATCTGCGGCGTTGCCGGCAAAAAACGCAAGACGGGGGTGTTTGATCGGTAAAGACCTGCCCCGCACGGCCGCCAGCCAGCCTCCGAGGTTTGGCAGGCTTGTCAGCGTGGCGTCAAAAGTCGCAATTGGTGCGCTGGCGGTCAGGTCATGGCGCAGCAGCTGGGAAAGCTCATCAAGGGCTGTGCGCGCTGAGTCGTGCAGGGGAGCTGATTGTGACTGGCTCATTTATCGAAAAACCTTCTTGATTGTCGTTGTTACCCTTGATTTAGCCTTTTTTCAGACACATATCCAGTAAGTGTTTACAGAATATAGATAATTTAGTGGCAGGTTACTCATTTGTTAACCATTGGTAAGGCAGACTCAAAGAGTAAAAGTGCTGCTGTGGCAAGGGGATGCTTTAGCAGACACAAGGCAAACGGGGAAAAAAATGAACACGCCAGACGATAGCATGCCACGGCACAAACCGCTGAAGCTCGAACTTGAGGGTGCTGAGGGCAGTGCGGATACACCAGCCAGCAGCACACTGCCTGTACCGACGGCGCCGCAAACGCCACCACCACAGCCAGCCAGCACATCAACTGACCTCGTTGCACCTCAAGGCGCAAAGATTGAAGCCCGCAGCGGCGGCGCGGACTATGGTGCTGGTTCAAAAAACCGCCGCATTGGTGAAACGCTGGTTGAGCAGGGAATTATCAGTCAAGACCAGCTGCAGGTTGCGTTGCACGAAAAACAGCGCAGCAACCGCATGCTTGGCGAAATTTTAGTCGACCTTGGTTTTATCACGCAAGATATTCTGATGAACTTTCTGTCGGAAACGACGGGTCTTCAGGAATTTAACCCTAAAAATACCATGCTAGACCCCGACGCGCTGGAAGCTATTCCAAAGCGCGAGGCGCAGAAATACCAGTTGCTGCCCGTTGCCATCGACAAAGAAAAGAACGAAGCCATCATCGCCATGGCTGACCCCTATGACGTCGTGGCGCTTGATAAGCTGAAACTGCTGCTGCCCAAAGGCTGCACCATCGAACGCCGGATCTGCCCGCCAGCCAGCATCGCTGACGCAATCCACAAAGCATACGGCGTAACAACGTCGATTGACGGTATTCTAAAAGAGCTTTCTGGTGACAAATCAGCCGCCAAGAAAAACATTGATAACCTGTCTGAAGATGAAGCCTATAGCCACCCGCTGGTGCGCCTTGTCAACGCGCTGGTGTTTGAGGCTGTCAAGATGGGCGCTTCGGATTTGCACTTTGAACCTGAAGAAAACTTTGTGCGTTTGCGCTATCGCCTTGATGGTGACTTGATCACCGTGCATACTTTCCACCGCGAATACTGGAGCGGTATTTGCCAGCGTCTAAAAATCATGTCGACGATGAACATTGCCGACAAGCTTAGCCCCCAAGATGGTCGCTTTAACCTTAACGTGGCGGGACGCGAGGCGGATTTCCGTGTGTCATCGCTGCCGACGGTGCACGGCGAAAACATCGTTCTTCGTGTTCTTGATAAAAGTTCTTCGATCATGCCGATGTCAGCTCTTGGTTTTAGTGCGCATAACCGCGCGCTGATTCAAAAGTGCCTGTCACGTCCCGAAGGTATCATCATCGTGACCGGTCCAACCGGTTCGGGTAAAACCGTGACGCTTTACTCGATGCTGAATGAAATCAATACGCCTGACGTGAATATTCAAACGCTCGAAGACCCGGTGGAATATACACTTGGTATGATCCGCCAATCCAGCGTGCGCGACGGTGTTCTTAGTTTCGGCGAGGGTGTTAAAGCCCTTCTGCGTCAGGATCCGGACATCATTTTCATCGGGGAGGTGCGCGACCAGGTGACAGCAGAGCAGGCCCTCAAGGCTGCGATGACGGGCCACCAGGTTTTCACGTCACTACACACCAACGACAGCTTCGGTGCGATCCCGCGTCTGGTTGATATGGGCCTGCAGCCGGGGATGCTGGCTGGCGCGATTATTGGCGTTTTTGCCCAGCGTCTGGTGCGCAAGCTGTGCCAAAAATGCAAACGTGCGGAAATCGCCACGCAAGATGAATGTGCGCTGCTGGGGGTTGATCCTGCGGAAAAGCCGACGATCTACCATGCCCAAGGGTGTTCGGCCTGCGGTAACTCTGGCTATAAAGGCCGAGTGGCGTGCTGCGAGATTCTGTATATGGACGAAGAATTAGACGATATTCTGGCATCTGGCGCCCATAAATCGGTAATCAAAGCTGCAGCGCGCAAAAAAGGTTTCCAGAGTATGGTCGATGACGCTGTTATCAAGGTGCTTGAGGGTTTAACCAGCCTTGATGCTGTGACCAAGGTTCTCAACTTTACGGATCGCGCCAACAAGTAGGCTTAACGCGTTCCCGAAAAAGCCTGATGAAAGAAGCGGATAGACTCTTTGTCTTGCCGCTTCTTTGGTGTAGGCTGACCGATACGGGAAGTGTTGCAGCTGTCATGGGGTGATAGGTGCGGCGTCTTGAAGGGGTCAAACGCGTCTATGCCAAAGTTTAGCTACAGAGCGATCAACGCCAAAGGCCGTCCGGTGCGCGGGGTGATCAACGCCGGCAACGAGACGGATCTTTTCAACCGCCTGAATGAAAGCGGTATGGCGCTCGTTGACTGCAAGGAAATGTCGGAAAAATCCGGCAAGCTTGCCATCCTGACTTCCAAGCGCGTGAAAGTGCGCGACCTTATTCAGCTTTTCCTTCACCTTGAACAGTTGCAAAAAGCTGGCGTTCCTTTGCTGGAAAGTCTGGCCGATGTGCGCGAGACGTCTGAATCTCCGCGCCTGCGCGATGTCATGAGCGACGTTTACAACGAAGTTGCCGAAGGTTCATCGCTGTCCAACGCTCTGTCCAAACACCCTGGCGTTTTCGAGCCGATTTTCGTTTCGCTGATTAACGCGGGTGAGGAAACCGGTAACCTGACCAGCTCGTTCGAACATTTGATCAAGCACCTTAAATGGAACGACGCCATGGAGGTCAAGGTCAAGAAAGCCACACGCTATCCAAAAATCCTTGGCACTGTCATCGTGCTGGTTGTCTATGTGATGCTGAGCTACGTGGTGCCGGAAGTAACAGGATTCTTGCGTGAAATCGGGCAGGAATTGCCGATGATCACCAAGGCGCTGATCGCCACTTCTGACTTTATCGTCGCCTATGCCCTCTACATCGTGGTCTTTTTCATCGCCCTGTATATTTTTATCCGCGCCATGCGATCGGTGTCAGACAGCTTCCGTTATCACAGCGATGCGGTTGCGCTGCGTCTGCCGGTTGCTGGCATGGTGATCCAGAAAGTTTCACTATCACGTTTTTGCTCGACCTTTGGTGTGTTGTTTACCAGTGGTCTTGAAATTCTGAAATGTCTTGAAGCTGGACAAAAAACAGTTAGCAACCGCGTGCTGTTTGATGCGCTTGAAAATGTACGCCAGCAGGTTCAGGAAGGTGCAACCCTTTCAGCGGCGCTCAACAGCTCTGGCCGTTTTCCGGCGATGGTTGTGCGGATGGTGCGTATTGGCGAGGAGTCAGGTAACCTGACGCACGTTCTTAATCAGGTTTCAGAATTTTATGATCGCGACGTCAGTGAGTCAGTCGAGGCGATGATCACCATGATCGAACCGATGCTGACAGCTGTTCTTGGCGGTCTGATGCTGTGGATTGCGGCGGCGGTATTTGGCCCGATCTACGACAGTTTCAGCAAGATGGGTTAGGGTTAGACGCGCATGGTGCAAATCGGAGGTGGAAAAAGAATTCTCCTGTTGGGCGGCGAGGGCGTTGTTATTTACGCTCCGCGCGCTGGCGGCGTCGAGCGTGAAATTGCGCTGTCTTGGGAAATGCCCAATTTTGACGAGCAACTGATCGAAATCCTGCAAAACCAGAACGCCAGCAAGTCAGTTCTGGTGGTTTTTGATGGATCTGACCAGACCTATCGCAAAGAAGAATCTATTCCAAAGCTTTCGCCAATCGATCGCCCGCGCTTTGTGCGCCGCAAACTTGATCTGGCTTTTCCGGCTTATCCGATCCGCGCCTCGTTTGCGATCAAGCCACCCAAGAAAAAAGGCCTGCAACTTTCGGGAAGCAGCCTGCCAACTTCTTATCTGTTTGTGGCTCTTCCTGAAACCGAGCAGATCGAGCGCGTTAGTCGTGCGCTTTTTGAGTCGGGCGTTTCGGTATCCGGTTTTGGCCTGCTGCCACTTGAGGCTGTCAACCTAGTTGAGTCACTTGCCCGCAAAGCGTTTGCTGGCGAAGATCATCGCCCTGCGCGCTGGTCGGTGCTGATTGCGCAGCACGAAACGGGCGGCCTGCGTCAGGTTGTTGTCAAAGACGGCGCGCTGGCGCTGACACGTCTGACGCCCGCAGGTGATAGCGGTACGTTGGGCGCGACCTGGGCCGAGGAAGTCACTCAAGAATTCCACGCGACGATGAAATACATCGCGCGTCTGGGGTATCAATCCGATGATGGACTTGATGTTGTCATCATTAGCGACGATGTTAGCCGGCAGTTTTTTAGCGACAGCGGCCTTGGCGTGCGCAGCTTTACCTGCTTGACGCCAGCAAAGGCGCTTAAGCTTGCTGGTTTCTCGCCTTTTGGGTCTGACAAAGATAACTTTGGCGATGTCTTGCACGCGGCCTTCCTGTCAAAACAAGGGCGACTGAAGTCGCCTATCCGTATCCCATCCATCCATTCGATCATGATCCCACGGATGATGGTCAAGTTTGGTTACGCTGTCTTGGCCGTTTCTTTGTTGGGTCTTCTTTATCTTAGTCAGGGTGCCTTTTTCACCAATCGCACGCTTGATCAGGATATCGAACGCCAACAGGTGCAAAAAGATATGCTGGACCGCGAATACCAACAGGAAGCTGTGTTGTTTGAGCAGTTGCCCGTCAAGGCGGATGTGGTCAAGGGTGTTATCCAGACCAAAAAGATACTCGAGGCCAATACCTTACCAGTTGAGGGCGTGAACAAGCTTTTGCTTAAGGCATTCGGTGGGGACGTCTATGTCAGCAGTCTCAACTATGCCCACACGCCAAATCAGGCGCTTTTATTAAGAGGTTCAGACCCGACGGTTGTGGCGGCTCCTGTTGATCCAGCTGATCGCGGTAGAATTGAAATAACCTTCAGGTTCGGCTTGTCAGCAGACCTGACGCTCGAGCAAAAAGTTTTGCGTGCTGAAAAATTACAGCGCGACCTGATCGCTGTTTTCCCAGGTTACGATATACGCATCACGGAACAGTTTGGCCGTGTTGACCGTGATGGTGCTTTCACCGCCAGTATCGATGAGGCCGTGGCGCCTTCTTCTGCCGACGATCTTGCTGAAATCAAGATGGAGGGCAAGCCGCTATGATTAAACTTATCGGCCTTAATCGCCTCATCATCTTGGCAGTCCTTGGCGGCCTTAATCTTTTATGCCTGTGGATTTATTTTCTTTGGCTGCAGCCGGGTACGGTGCAGCTAACCCAGCAGCAACAACAGCTGACCAGCACGATTGCCGAACAGCGCACCAAGATTGATAACATCAAAGCTGATATTATTTTGATCCGTGAAAGTTTGCCGGAGTATGAGGCGCTGGTCAAAAATGGCTTTGCCAGCGACCAGGACCGTTTTTACCTCAGCCGCCAACTTGATATGGTGCGGGAAACTGTGGGTATTCGCGGCTTTTCCTTTGCGGTTTCCGATATTGAAACAGTCCCCTTTATGACGGCTGATGCGGCGGGCAAAAAGCTAATCCGCAGTGAGGTGATGGTAGAAAAAATTGGCACCACCTTTGACGTCGGTGTTTTTGAGTTGATGCGTGGTGTCGAGCAAAAGTTTCCACCGCATGCCCGAATTATAAAATATGAGATCAAGAAAAGCGGCAATGTCACGCCGGACAATATAGATCGATTGCGAAATGGCGAAGAAACGTTGGTCAGTAGCAGTTTTGTGTTCGAGTGGATGACGATGGTTGATCCACCCAAGCCCGAAGAAGCGCAAGTGCCCGGTACACCCGGTTATGGGGGTACACCATGATTTTTCTTTCGCGTGTCTTGATTGCTGCGTTCCTTTTAACGTCACTTCCTGTTTACGCGCAAACACCCGCGCCACCAGCCGCGGAGGTGCAAACGACAGCTGTGCCGCCCGCTGCGGACCCGGCAACAAATTCGGGGGCGACTATCACCCCATCTGCTGAAGCGCCTGCAGCAGTTGCAACGCAGCCCCCCGCAGATGCGCAGGCGGTTCAGGCGACAGGCGAAGCGTCGGCAGGCCAATCACCTGCCGATGCGTCGGCAAGTCAGTCTCTTGTTGATGCGGCGCTAAACCGCATGTCCCTTATGTTCACAGAAGATGAGATTGAAGCCGTCAAAACCGGCAAGACAGAAGAAATTCCCTCTGATGTGGCACCGGTTGATGAAACCACACAAGAAGTTACCGAGCCTGAATTTGACCCTGCCAATCCACCACCGCCCATCCCGCTTAATCGTAAAATTGCGCTTGGTGGTATTTTGTATCGCGCGGAAGGTGACTGGATCATCTGGCTAAACGGCCAGAAACTGGGGCCAGATAACTTACTACCTGAAATTCAGGGCATCACGGTTGCGAGTGATAAGGTTTATCTTGAGTGGTTTGATATCGGCATCAACGGCATTATCCGCCTGACGCTCAGGCCGCATCAGACCTATGACATCGTTACAGGCCTGTTGTTGCCTGGCAAAGCAGGTTAGAGGTGACTGTGATGACAAATGCACCCGCACTTAATATCAAGAATGTCTGTGCCGACTATGGATACGGTCCCGTTATCACCGATATCAACTTTACCGTAGAAAAAGGCGAGACCTTTGGTCTGATCGGCCTCAACGGTGTGGGTAAAACAACCTTGATCAAGATTATTCTTGGTTTGTTATCGCCAAGCGCTGGCAGCGTTGAAATTTTTGGCCGCCCTAATTCCGATCCGGCAACCAAGCCAATGCTCTCTTATCTGCCTGAAAAATTTGAACCGCCGCATTTTCTTTCCGGGCATGAGTTTATCGATTTTTCACGCTCGCTTTACAAGCTACCGCCGGCACCGCAAGCGGTGCTTGAGGCGGCTGATCGCGTATCGCTGGCGCGCCCGGCACTTGGGCGTCGCGTTAATACCTATTCAAAAGGGATGCGCCAGAAAACGGGTTTGCTGAGCGTTTGTCTGACGGATTGTCCCTTGCTGATCCTTGACGAGCCAATGAGCGGGCTTGACCCGCGCGCGCGTGTGCAGATTAAAGATGAGCTGATGGACTGCAAAAAACGCGGCATGACTGTTTTTATGAGTTCGCATATTTTGGCCGACATGGACGAGATGTGTGATCGTGTTGCTGTGATTGATGCGGGTGTGCTCAAGTTTTTGGGTACGCCTGCTGGACTGCGCGAATTGACCAACCAGTCTTATCTGGAGCGCGCATTCCTTAAAATTATTGAACCGGAAAAGAAGGAAGTACGGACGTCATGAGCATTTTTAATCGCAATAAAAACACCCCCTCAATGCAGGATGACGATGTATCGCAGGA
>JBEIPH010000059.1:0-6312 GCA_040377115.1 Micavibrio sp.
CCGCAAAGCTATTACCTGTCTATCCACGACATTGGTCGCGACCAGCTGGAAGATTACGCCCGCCGCCGCGGCATCAGCGAGGCAGAAGCCGAACGCTGGTTGGCGCCGCTGCTTGATTAGGATTTCTTTGCTTTTATCTTGAGCGTGATGTCGATGTTTTTGCTGACCCATTCAGCCTTGGCATCTGATTTGCGTCCGATGTCAAACATCAACCTATCAACAGGAATGGTCGCTGTGGCTTCGCTCAGGCCATCTGCACCCTCAGTCAGTGTAAAATCAAAGGTGACGGGTTTGGTGATGCCGCGCAGCGTCAGGTCACCCGTGACGGTGAATTTGTTGTCACCGGCTGTGGAAACAGCCGTGCTGGTAAAGTTGGCTTGCGGGGTGTTTTTGATGTCAAACCAGTCGGCTTGCGGCAGGGTGCCGTCATACATGCTGTTGCCTGTCTTGGCACTGACAAGGTCAAAGGTAGCCGCCAGCTTGCTTGTTTGTGGCGCGGCAGCGTCAAAATCAATGGTGGCTGTCCATGTTTCAAAACGGCCCGTGAAGGGGTTGCCTGCGTGTGTGCCGCCAAAGCTGACCTCGCTTTGGGCGCTGTCAACCACATAGGTTGCAGCTGCTGCCGGAGTGATGGCCGCCAGTACACAGATAAAAGAAACGATAAAAGAAAGCTTCATGGTTATTTCCCCTTAACCCACCACATACGCATGAGCAGGTTTTCTTTGTCGCAATAAAAATGTTTAATGACAGCGCCACTATGGGCGGTGATTAACAGGCCGATGCTGATTGCCAGCAGCCAGTGTGCCGTTTTGGCAAGATTGCTGATGCTCTCATTACCCGCAACACCCGGGATGTGTGGCCATTCAAACAGGCCAAACACAATAGTGGGCAGTCCGTAAACGCTGGATGAAACCATGAGCCATCCCGAAAGCGGCATAAGGAACATCAAGGCATAAAGACCAAAGTGTCCAAGTTTTGCGCCAATGATGTCGAGCTGTTTGAAATGCGCGGGCAGGGCGGGTGGCTTTTGCCACAAACGAATGCCAAGGCGCAGGAAAAAGGCAATCAATATCAAAACACCCAGTGATTTGTGCCACTGGTACATTGAAAATTTCAAGGCCTGCGGAATTTCAAAATAACTCATGGTGACGCCGCTTGCCAGCATCACCAAAATAGCAACGGCCATTACCCAGTGAAGGGCAATGGCCGCGCTGTGATAACGTGTATGAGCAACGCTCATATCAGGCGTCTTTCTTGTGCAGTTCTACTTCGATCATTAGATCAACCTCGTCACCGATCATGGGGACATAAGTGGAAAAGCCGAAATCTGAGCGCTTGATTTTGCCCGTGGCAGAAAAGCCCATGGCAGGAATTTCACGCATAGGCATTTTGGCATAAGCACCATTGAAAACAGCATCAAGGGTGACAGGCTTGGTGACGCCAAGGAAGGTCAGGTCACCAGTAACTTTTGCCGTTTTTTCACCAGTAATTTCGATTTTGGTGGAATTAAAGGTGATAATGGGAAACTGGCCAGCGTTAAACCAGTCAGCATCCATCGCCAGCTTTTTATCAAAATCTTTTTCTTGTGGCTTTGGGTAATCCGTGCGCACCGAAGCTGGATCAACCGTTGCCTTCAGGCTGCTGTTGGCTGGGTTGGCGGGATCAAACGTCAGCTCGCCCGTCATCTTGGTGAAACGTGCCGTGTAGTTTGACATACCCATATGGCTGACTTTCCACGTCAGGCTGGCGTGGGTATCATCAAGTGCGTAAACACCCGCAGGCATGGATGCCAGTGGTGTCAGTTCTTGTGCAGCGGCAACGCCGGAAACGGTGGTTATCAGCGCAGCAGCAAACAAGGCATTTTTTAAAAAAGATTTCATCGGTTAATTCCCCTTCGGTTATTTGATTACAAGTATCAGACCTGAGCCATGCCGCCGTCAACGCAAAGATCAACGCCGGAGATATAGCTGCTGTCATCGCTTGCCAGAAACAGGGCTGTTTTGGCAATTTCATCCGGATGTCCCATGCGGCCCATGGGTACTTTGGTCAGAACGCTCTGGCCGAACTCGCTTGCTTGCTGTTCGCTCAGGCCCATTTTTCCGAAAATGGGTGTTTCAATCGGGCCGGGGCTGATTGAGTTGACGCGGATCTTGCGCGGGGCAAGTTCGGTTGTCCAGCTGCGCGCAAAAGAACGCACAGCCGCTTTGGTTGCGGAGTAAACACTGAAAGCGCCAAAGCCAAGGCGTGCGGCAACCGATGCGTTCAAAATGACCGAGCTGCCCTCTTTCATCAGCGGCAACAGTTTTTGCACGGTAAAAAACAGGCCTTTGACATTCACATCAAAGGTCTTGTCAAAATGCGCTTCACTGGCGGCTTCAAGCGGGGCGAGTTCGCCAAGACCTGCGTTGGCGAATAAAACATCAACACGGCCATGTTTTTGTTTTACGTGCGCTGCCAGGCGATCAAGGTCTGCAAGGTTTGAAACGTCGCCCTGCACACCTTCGATGGCATTGCCACCATCGGATTTAATGCTGTTGACGGCATCATCAAGTTCTTTTTGGCGGCGTCCGGTAATAATGACGTGGGCACCTTCGCGTACAAACAGGCGCGCGGTTTCAAGCCCCATGCCGCTGTTGCCGCCTGTGATAACGGCGATTTTTCCTTGAAGTTTAGACATATGCTATTCCTTGATTAAAATGACACCGACCGACCGATCAGTCTGTTCAACGATATTGGTGCGCCACCCGTAAAGATCAAGTTAATGGGCGAATAATCTTTTTATCTATATAAATCAGTTATTTAACCGAAATCAACGCGCCGTTCTGCAGGGTACGCTGTACGGGGCATTTTGCAGAAACATCGTGCAGCTTCTGCATTTGTTCAGGAGTCAGCTTGTCGCCCTTAATCGTGATGTGTTTTTCAAAAATATCGACAACGGCGGAAGGCCTGTCGCCTGTATTGCCCGGCGTGGTCAGGCGGGCAAGGGTGGCTTCGTCTAGTTCGCTGCGTGCGACTTTGCGGTGGGTGATGTCGACACGCACATGTTCCAGCGGCCATTTTTGCTGAAGCGCATACCAGCGCACGGTCATGGCGCTGCATTCACCAAGGGCAGCCAACAGCGTGTCGTAAGGGGCAGGGCCAAGGCCGCCGCCACCGAAATCAACAGGCTCATCTCCCTGCCAGTTATAACCGGAAACCGCGATATCGACAGCATAAGCACTGTTGCCGTTTTCGCTGATGGTCGCGGAAATGGTTTTATTGTCCGACATAGGAAGGCCTTTCAGTAAGTTGACGTAGCGCCGATCCAAGGCATGAAGCACACTGGCGGCGATAGGCGATATCGACAAAGCGCGTCAGGATAACCATCCACAGCGGGCTGAAAACAAGGCTGAGCGCGATCACCGACAGAGCGATTTTATAGCTTTCCTCGCCCAAAATGCCCTGGCTGAGTGCGGTGGCGGCAAGGATAAAAGAAAACTCGCCGATCTGGCTGATGGTCAGGCCAGCAACAAAGCTGCATTTCCAACGGTCATTGGGCAGGGATAACTTGAGCAGCACAATGCTGCTGACGGTTTTAAACAGCATACTGCCGATCAGCAGCAACAAGATGAGCGGCAGGTTTTTGGCGATCACATCAAAGTCGAGCAAGATGCCGACAGACAGGAAAAACACCATGACCAAGACATTTTGCATTGGCTCGATACGGTGCAAGATTTTTTCCTTGGAATAGGAATTTCCTGCCAGCAATCCGGCCATAAAGGCCCCAAAAGCAGGGGAGATACCGCCAGCTTCCGACAGGCCTGCAGCCGCCAGACAGAGGGCAAGCGAGGCAACGGCGATCAGCTCTGGATGGCGGTCAATCACGCTGTCAAAAGGCAGGTGAATGCGCTCTTTTTTGGTAAGATACCAGATAAGAACCAACAGCATGCCGATGGCAATGGCGATTTTGGGAACGAAGCCAAAGCTTATTCCCCCACTGCCATCCCCGCCAAGAGCGTTGAGAACGATCATCATGGGAACAAAGATAAGGTCCTGTGCGATCAGCACGCTGATGGCGACCTGCCCAGATCCTTTCTCTTTCAGATTGACCGATTCAAGCAGTTTGATGGCGACCGCAGTCGAACTGAGCGAAATAATAAAGCCATAGACAATTTTTTCGCCAAGAGCCATATCGATAAAAAGACCGATGATGAACATCAAGCCAAGGCTGAGCGCGACTAGGCCAAGGGTGACGATAAGTGCAGGTTTGTAACTGTCACGAAAGGATTGCAGCGGCAGTTCCATACCAAGAATAAACAACAGCAAGATCACGCCAAGTTCAGCGATAAATTTGACCTGTGTTTCATCCTGAATAACATCAAGAAAAGTGGGGCCAAGCAAAACGCCGGCAACGACATAACCGATCATCGGCAGCTGCTTCATCCACGCCAGCAATGTGGCGGCAAGGGCCGGAATAAGCACGATCATGCTGAGGTCAACAAAGTGATGCGGCATATTAATAAACCTGTGTCATGGGTTGAAAAAAGCAAGCCCAGTCTAGCCGATGCGGCTGTGGCGTTAAATAACAAATAGGCCGTTTCTATTCGGCGGGAAGGGGGATGAATTCGCTCTCGCCCGGTACTTTCGGGAAACGCTGGGCCAGCCAGTCGGCTTTGGCGGCTTCAAGCCTGTTTTTGTCACTTGAAACGAAATTCCACCAGATGTGCCGTGGGCCATCCATCACAGCGCCGCCCAGTAACATGACATGACAGGGCATGTTATCCGCCGCGCGCAGTGTTATTGCTTCGTGCGGCGTGAGCACAAGCAGCTGACCGGCATCGTAAACAGTGTCACCGACCTGTAATCGACCAGACAGCGGATAAAGGGCGCGTTCTTCGGCGTTGTCAGGCACATGAAAAACGCCACCCGCCTGAAGATGAACATCCATGTAAAGCGTGTCATGCGCAAACGTGAAGGGCGAGGCAAGCCCTTCGTAGCTGCCCGCAATCAGCCGCGCTGAAAAACCGGCTTGAGTAATAAGAGGCAGATTTTCTTTTGCGATATGCGCAAAGGCAGGGTCGCCTTCTTCGTGACTTTTGGGCAGGGCCAGCCATGACTGGATGCCAAAAAGCTTATGTGCGTGTTGGCGTACCACAGGGTCTGTGCGCTCTGAATGGACAATCCCTTTGCCTGCTGTCATCAGGTTAACCGCTCCCGGTTCAATGCGCTGTGTCACGCCAAGGCTGTCGCGGTGCATCAGGCTGCCATCAAAAAGATAGGTGAGCGTGGAAAGCCCGATGTGGGGATGCGGGCGCACATCAACACCCTGTCCGGTAATGAATTCACCGGGCCCCATCTGATCCCAGAATATAAATGGCCCGACCATGCGTTTGTGGCGCGAGGGCAGGGCGCGGCGTACTTCAAACCCGCCTAGGTCGTGGGTTCGGGGGATAAGGGTAAGATCAATCACAGATTTAGAACTTCCAGCTGACGCCTGCAGTCACAATATCAACGCCGCCTTCGGCAACGGCTGAAACACTACCGTTGGTGGCGAGGGCGTCATCTTCGGTGATGCGTACGTCGCGTGCAAAAAGATGTGTATATCCAAGGTCAATGTTCATATCCGGCGATACGGCATAACTTGCGCCACCCGATACCCATAAACGGTCTGTTTCAGGGATGCGGAAGGTACGGGTATCGGTTTTAACGGCGCCTTGGTCAAACGCCACACCACCGCGGAACGTCCATTCGTCACTGTGTTTGTATTCCGTTCCAAGGGCGACAAACACGGTGTCATGCCAGTTCTCGTAAACGCTTTGGCGAACACTGCCGTTGCTTTCTTGACGTACGATCAGGTTTTTAAACAGTGACCAGTTTGTATAGGCAACGTCACCCATGACCGACCATTGGTCATCAATTTCATGCACAATCCCAAGAGAGAGAATGTCGGGCGTATCAACAGCGGCAGATACTTTGGCGTTCTGAAGTGCTGCGACACCAGCAAGCGCCCCAGGCACGTTGCTGAGCGTCAGGTCGCCTTTGAGTTTGTGGTCGATCCGGCTGCGGTAGTTAAATCCTACACGGGTATCTTTGCGTGGCTCCCACAAAACACCCAAGCCTGCGCCAAAGGAAATATCGTCGCCCTTCAGGCGTGCAAAAGCATCGTTGGGGAAGGGGGAGATAGCATCGATGTTGACGGCGTTGGTCAGCTTGGCCTTGATGTACTGTGCTTGTACGTTGGCGCCAATTGACAGGGTTGGTGTTAATTGATGGGCGATGGTTGGCGCGATATTGATGGTCTGGACTTCGGATTCAATCGCATAGTAACGGCCA
>JBEIPH010000173.1:0-3897 GCA_040377115.1 Micavibrio sp.
ACCTGACCACAGCCCCCAACGTCAGCCATATCAAATCGGCTCTTGGCGTGCGTGTTGCAAAATACAAACCAGGCGTGCCTGTCGAAACCGAGTGATCTTTGCGTGATCTCAACAAAAAAGCCCGATCCTTCACAGGTCGGGCTTTTTTGTTTGGTGAAAGATTTTATTACTTATATTCAACCGCCAGCAGCTCATAAGCTTTGCTGCCTTTTGGCGTGGTGACTTCAACACTGTCGCCAACCGATTTGCCGATGAGGGCGCGGGGCAGGGGTGCGGTCAGGGCCAGCAGGCCAAGGTCGATGTCGGCTTCGGATTCACCGACGATCTGGAAGGTTTGTTCTTTGTCGGTGTCTTCGTCGACCACGCGCACAGTGGCGCCGAATTTAACAACCGTACCAGTCATTTTTGATGGATCGATGACATCGGCGCGGGAAATTTTATCTTCGAGGTCCTGAATACGGCCTTCAACAAAGCTCTGGCGTTCACGCGCGGCGTGATACTCGGCGTTTTCCGACAGGTCGCCGTGGCTGCGTGCTTCGGCAATCGCCTCGATAATCGCAGGGCGCTCGACGGATTTCAGGGTTCTCAGTTCTTCTTCAAGGCGTGCATAGCCCGCCACGGTCATCGGTATCTTTTGCATCGTCGTTTTCTACTTTCTCGGGCAATTTTCCACCCTGCCGTGTCTGGATTTATAAAATCCTGTCGCGGCGGTCATCCAGTCCAGTTGCAATGTCTGGCAAGGCGGATGGTCAGGCGGCTTGCAAATAGTCTTGCAGCGATTTGACGTCAAATGGCCCCGACTGGCGTATAGCGGCAATGGCATCCACTGCCGCCCGCGCCCCCGGGATCGTCGTATAATAAGGGATCTTATTCTGCAGGGCGCTTCGGCGCAAGTTAAAGTCGTCAGCCACGGCTTGCGGGCCGTCTGTCGTGTTTAACATAAGATGTATGTCACCATTAATCATGGCATCATTCACGTGTGGTTGGCCTTCGTGAACTTTGTTGACCTTGTGGGCACGGATACCGGCTTCGACCAAATGCCGTGCCGTGCCGCCGGTGGCAACAATCTTGAAACCCATATCAGCCAAGCGCGCCGCAAGGGGGATGATGGCGTTTTTGTCGACATCACGCACCGAGATAAACACCGTACCTTTGGACGGCAGCTTAGACCCAGCGCCAATACGCGCCTTGGCAAGGGCACGACGGAAATCGCGGTCAATACCCATGACCTCGCCGGTTGATTTCATTTCTGGCCCCAGCACGGCATCAACACGCGGGAAGCGTGCGAAGGGGAAAACAGGGACTTTGACAGCCACATGGTTTTGCTGGCGGTGGTGCAGGGTGCCGTCACGCAGCAGGTCAGCAATTTTACTGCCCAGCATCAGTCGTGTGGCAGCGGCAATAATCGGCAGGCCCGTGGCCTTGGCAACAAAAGGAACGGTGCGCGAGGCACGTGGATTGGCCTCGATAATGAAAATTTCATAGGCATCAAGATTGGCGGGGTCGCGGCTTTGGCGGACGGCGAACTGTACGTTCATCAGGCCAATAACGCCCAGTGCCTTTGCCAAGGTCATTGTCTGGTCCATCAGATCAACGACGATTTCCTGACGCAAGCTGTAGGGTGGCAGTGAGCAGGTGCTATCGCCCGAGTGAATACCAGCTTCCTCAATATGCTCCATCACGCCGCAGATAAAGGCATCTTTGCCATCACATAGTGCATCAACATCAACCTCGATGCAGTTTTGCAGGTAATGGTCAATCAACACAGGTGCATCGCCCGACAGTTCAACGGCCTGATCGATGTAGCGGCGCAGGGCGCCCTGATCTTGAACGATTTCCATGCCGCGACCACCCAGAACGTAAGATGGGCGCACAACAACCGGATAGCCAATGCGGGCAGCGATGGCTTCCGCTTCATCCAAATTACGCGCCAGCCCATTGGGTGGTTGCTTTAGGCGGCATTTATCAAGAATACGCGAAAAACGCTCGCGGTCTTCGGCCAGATCAATCGCATCGGCAGAGGTGCCAAGGATAGCCACGCCGTTCTTTTCAAGCTCGCGGCAAAGTTTAAGCGGGGTTTGCCCGCCAAGCTGGACGATGGCGCCAAGCACGCGACCATTTTTGTTTTCAGCAGCGACGATGTCAAGCACACGTTCGGCAGTGATTGGTTCGAAATACAGACGATCGGCTGTGTCGTAATCAGTTGAAACTGTTTCAGGGTTGCAGTTGACCATGATGCTTTCAAGACCAATCGTGCGCAGGGCATAGGCCGCATGGACGCAGCAATAATCAAATTCAACACCCTGACCTATCCGGTTGGGGCCGCTGCCAATAATCAGAACCTTGTCGCGACTGCTGGGGTTGCACTCATCGGCCAGTGCGCCATCTTGTTCATAGCTGGCATACATATAGGCCGTTTCGCTGGAAAATTCCGCAGCGCAGGTGTCGATACGGCGAAAGACGGGCAGGATGCCTGCCTTTTGACGTGCCTTGGTGACCTCGACGGTTTTGCGGCCTGTCAGTTTGGCGATACGGGCATCGGAAAAACCCAGTTGCTTGGTTGCCAGCCAGTCTGTAACGCCGTGCTGTTTTAGATGTTCTTCATGAATAACAAGATTTGCCACGCGTTCGATAAACCAGCGGTCGAAATGGCACAGGTTGTGTATTTCATCGATACCAAAGCCATGCCGCAAGGCTTGTGCGATAATCAGCAGCCTGTCAGGGCGCGGCTGTGACAGGGCTGCCTGTACGTGCTGGGGGTGGTATTCAACACCCTCGGGCATCAGGTCGATTTCATCAAGACCTGTCAGGCCCGTTTCCATCGAACAGAGGGCCTTTTGCAAAGATTCCTCAAACGTGCGGCCCATAGCCATCACTTCGCCCACCGATTTCATCGAAGTGGTCAGGCGTTCTTCCGTACCTTTGAACTTTTCAAAGTTAAAGCGCGGGATTTTGGTGACAACGTAGTCAATCGAGGGTTCAAACGAAGCTGGTGT
Source organism: Micavibrio sp. (assembly GCA_040377115.1). Classification (GTDB taxonomy): domain Bacteria; phylum Pseudomonadota; class Alphaproteobacteria; order Micavibrionales; family UBA2020; genus JAEXMB01. The sequence continues at coordinate 2,997 of JBEIPH010000173.1, forward strand.
TGTTTTGGTGATGTCGTTTGAAAGTTCATCAAGCGTATAGCCAACAGCCAGTTTTGCGGCGATCTTGGCAATCGGGAACCCCGTTGCCTTTGATGCCAGTGCCGATGACCGGCTGACGCGCGGGTTCATTTCAATCACCACAAGACGACCGTCGGCGGGATTAATAGCAAACTGCACGTTCGATCCACCCGTTTCAATACCAATGCCACGCAAGACCGCAATCGAAGCGTTGCGCATGACTTGATATTCTTTATCAGTCAGGGTCAGGGCGGGGGCAACAGTGACACTGTCGCCGGTATGGATACCCATGGGATCAATATTTTCAATCGAGCAGACGATGATGCAGTTATCGGCGCGGTCGCGCACGACTTCCATCTCGTATTCTTTCCAGCCAAGGACGGATTCTTCGATCAAAACCTGTTTAACGGGCGAGGCGGCAAGGCCGGAGCGTGCGATCAGTTCAAATTCCTCGCGGTTATAGGCGATACCGCCACCTGTACCGCCAAGGGTGAATGAGGGACGAATAATCGCTGGCAGTCCGACCAGCGTCAGCGCATCAAGTGCCTCGGCAAAACTGTTGACGGTTCGGCTTTTGGGTGTTTCAAGCCCCAGTTTTTGCATGGTGGCTTTGAACAGCTCGCGGTCTTCGGCCAGTTCGATGGCTTTTTCTTTGGCGCCGATTAATTCAATACCAAGGCGATTGAGTGTGCCATTTGTTGAAAGTGCCAGCGCACAGTTAAGCGCGGTTTGCCCACCCCTGGTGGGGAGCAGCGCATGAGGCGTTTCTTTTTCAAGGATCATGGCGACGATATCAGGCGTGATCGGCTCGATATAGGTTGCATCGGCTAGATCGGGGTCGGTCATGATGGTGGCAGGGTTGGAGTTAATCAGGATAACCCTA
>JBEIPH010000120.1:0-4623 GCA_040377115.1 Micavibrio sp.
CCATTGTCATCATCAAAATAAATCTTGCCTGCTTTTTTAAGGATACCAAGGCTGCTATCCGCCACCGCCTTTGAAACGATGCGGTCGGTTTTTTCAACAAATTTGTACGCGCGGTAACCAAGGAAGGTAAAATTATTCTCATGCAGATAGGTCAGGAAGGCACGCGCCTCAAGACGATCGGCTGGGGTGGCGCGGTTATCAGCGCCCTCGTCATTTAAAATACGGTGGATCTGCGCCAGCATGCCGCGCCAGTCACTGGTGGCAAGACGTACGTCTTCCATCACTTCCGCGATACCGGCCACCAGCGCGTCTGTTTCCGCCTGGGGGAGTTGATGGTCAAAACGTACATAAACATGCGATTCAGCATGCATGCCCGCCGCCACAATTCGCGTGGCAATATCCGACATCGCGGCCTTGTCGCGCGTGACGTTCAAAATGGGGTGCAGCAGCAAATCGATCTGATAACCACGGCGCACAACTTCGGATGTCAGGCTGTCGATAATAAAGGGCATATCATCGTTGATAATAACCAGCGCGGTCTGACCATCCCCTGCACTATCGGGCACGGCTTTAATCGCAACCTTGCCCGACTTGCGTGTCATGGCGGCTGTCATCATCTGTGCCGCAATTTCCTGCTGTTGCGCCAGGCTAAGCTGCGAGAGATCTTCTGAGGGCACTTGCGTTTTAAGTACTTCAAAATACTTGCGCAGCAGGGGTGACATTTTCGCCAATGTTTTACTTGCCTGTGGCTTGACCGCTTTTGCTGTTGAAGCTGGTTTTTTTGCGGGGCGCTTGCGCTTGGCGGTCATGTCTTGGTTCCTCATAAGTGGTATCGACTGTCAGTCAGCGTATTCTAAACCCGTATAAAAATACTGAACAGACACGGAAGTTTTGCCATAACGATAGGCAACCCGCTAGGTCTGCTAAAAATTTATTTTTCGGGAAATTAGTTGGGCGCAACGTTGACGAAGAAGTCACGCGCGACCTGATAAAGCCCGCCACGGTGGCCCGTGCCTAGCGCTTTGAATTTCCAGTTATCGCCCTCGCGCACCAGTTCACCAAATACCATGGCGTTGTCTTCGGATGCATCTTCGCTAAGGTCAAAGCGCGCCAGTTCTACTTCCGTATCTTCGTTGACGATACGGATATAGGCGTTGCGGATCAGACCAAAGTTTTGTTTGCGCTCTTCAGCGTTGTGAACGGTCACACAAAAAGCGACTTTGCTGATGTCATAGCTGAGCTTTTCAAGGTCAATTTTAATGCGCTCGTCATCGCCATCGCCGGCACCTGACGTATTGTCGCCCAAATGGTTGATAGCGCCGTTTTCTGCTGTCAGGTTATTGTAGAAAACAAAATCAGTGTCATTGCGAACACGCCCATCACGATTGAGCAAAAAGGCACTGGCATCAATATCAACGGCCAGCCCCTCTTGTTCCGCCGGTGCATCCCAGCCAAGGCCGACAATTACACGGTGAAGACCAGGATCAATCTGGGTAAGGTTGACTTCCTCCCCCTTGGCGACATGGGCAATGTTGTGAAACGAAGATTTAAGATCGTCTGGTTTGCTCATGGCGTGTCCTTATTGTTATAGCCCTGCTGCAAGGCTTCAATCAGCTTTGCCATGTCGGCAGGCAGCGGGGCTTTCAGGCTGATTTTATTCTTGCTGATCGGGTGGATAAATTCAAGTTGCGCGGCGTGCAGGGCCTGACGGCTGAAATGGGTAATGGCGGCGGCGGCCTCCAGTGGTACTTTATGCAACTTCAAAAACTTCGCTGGCGAGGCCTTGGTATAGACCGGATCGCCTAACAGATGATGGCCAATATGCGACATATGGACGCGGATTTGATGTGTACGGCCCGTTTGCAGGCGGCATTCAACCACACAGGCGGCAAGGCCAAAGGGCTGCTTTACCTTGTAATCTGTAATGGCTTCACGGCCCTTGCCTTCCTCCAGCACCGCCATTTTCTTGCGGTTGGTGGGGTGGCGGCCAATATAGGTCTCGATACGCCCCGCAGCCGGTGTGGGCACACCCCAGACCACCGCCTGATAAACCCTTTTCAGCGTGCGCGAGGATAACTGGGCTGATAACCCCTGATGGGCCGCGTCATTTTTTGCCACCACCATCAGGCCCGAGGTTTCTTTGTCGAGCCTATGGACAATACCGGGGCGGCGCACCCCCCCTATCCCCGAAAGACTGTCACCACAATGGGCCAACAGCGCATTGACCAATGTACCGTCATGATGCCCGACCGCTGGGTGCACCACCATATCGGGGGATTTATTGATAACCAGCAGATCGCTGTCCTCGTACACAATATCAAGGGCGATATTCTGGGCACGCGGCGTGGCGTCTTCGGGTGGTGGAACGGTTATAACAAAAACCTCGCCTGCCTTAACCCTGTGTGAGCTGTCAGTGAACACCACACCACCGCGCGTGACCTGCCCTGCGGCCAGCAAAGCCTGCAACCGCGCACGCGACAGGTCTGCGGCATGGGTGGCCAGCATTTTGTCGAGTCTGGCGCCGTTATCCGTTGCAGTGGCTATGATTTCAAGCGTTTCCATGTTATTACTTTAAGCCATGAGTGAAGATAACAACACTAAAAAAGCCCGTCTTTTGCCCCTGATCATTCTGGTCACGGTGATGACTGTTTTATTATTGGCTGGCGTTGCCGCCCTTGTTTATGGGCTGTTGCAAACCGCGCAACAGCTTTAATCCGTCTTTGCCAATGCGGCCTCGATTGTGCGGGAAATTTCTTCTTCATCCCACTTATAGGCACCATTGAAAACCCGCAAGACCCGTCCGCGACGATCAAGAAGGAAGCTGGTCGGAATACCCTCGTAGGTCCAGTGCGATGGAATGGCACGGTCTTTGTCCCAGTAAAAATCCAGCTGCGCCGTGTCGCGTGCCTGCCAAAAGGCATCAATGGCTGCCAGATCACTGCGATCTACGGAAATAGCCACAACCTTAAAACCCTTGTCACGCAACTGTCCTTGCAGGGCGTTCAGAGAGGGCAATTCAGCCACGCACGGCGGGCACCATGTGGCCCACAAGTTAACAAGCACAACCTGCCCTTCAAAAGCAGCAAGGGTCACTGGCTGGCCCTGACGGTCCACAAAGGTAACGGGCGGCAATACGCCCTGCACGGGACCAAACTTTTCATAAATTTTATGCAGGGTCATGTAGCCAAGCAACAACCCGAACAAAATTGCGGCTGGTAACGCATAACGCTGAAAATGGGCCTTTACCCGTGGCATTGAACACTCCACTATCTTAAGGGGGATTTGTGATCGGGACGATCTGGATAGCACAGATCGCAGCAGCGCAAAACACAGATAAAAATCACATGAAAAACAAACGCTTAAAACTTTTTCTTTTTGCAGCACTTGCAATGACAGCCCTTTCCGCCTGCGGTGTCAGGCCCGGCGTGGTTGACCCGCCACAGGGAAGGCAGCTTGATAAATTCCCGCAAACATATCCCGCACCAGAAAACGACGCCTCTGGCGGCCGCTATTCCCCCTGATTTTAAGGATGAACTTTCGTGACCAAGCCTCTGCTGTCAAAAGCTTTCAAGTACACCAAAAATATTCTTCATGTAGACGACACGTCTTTGCATGATCTGGCCCAAAAATACGCAACACCCTGCTACGTTTATTCAGCCACACAAATTCTAACCAACTATCGTGCCTATGAAACCGCGCTGGCATCTGTCATGTCACGCACGGCTTTTACCATTTGTTATGCCTGCAAGGCCAATGGCAACCAAGCCATCCTTTCCCTGCTGGCCAAGGCCGGTGCCGGCGCGGATATTGTTTCAGCCGGTGAAATGCAGCGCGCGCTCAAGGCTGGCGTCAAACCCGCCAAGATTGTTTTCTCCGGCGTGGGCAAGACTGAGTCTGAAATAGACCAAGCCCTTAAATCTGGCCTGCGCCAGATCAACGCTGAATCCGAACCCGAGCTTGCCCTTATTTCCAAAATCGCCAAGCGGCGCAAGATCACTGTTGATGTCGCCCTGCGTATCAACCCGAATGTGGATGCCAAAACCCATGCCAAAATCACCACGGGCAAAAAGGAAAACAAGTTCGGTATCGACATCGACCTTGCCCCTGCCCTGTTCAAGCGTGCGCGCAAGCTGCCCAATATCCGCCTGAGCGGCGTTGCCGTGCATATCGGGTCGCAGCTGACCAGCCTTGCGCCCTTTAAACGTGCCTATACCCGTTTGGCCCAACTGGTTGTTACCCTGCGCAAAGCGGGGCACGACATTTCCCGTGTGGATCTTGGCGGGGGTATTGGCATTACCTATCGCAATGAAACGCCGCCTGACCTTTACATGTATGCCCTGATGGTGCGCGATATCTTTGCACCACTGAATGTGCATTTGTATTTTGAACCGGGCCGCGCCATTGTAGGCAACGCTGGCGTGCTGTTGACCCGCGTGGTGCAGATCAAAGAAGGCACCGCCAAGCGGTTTGTGATTGTCGATGCCGGCATGAACGATTTGCTGCGCCCCGCACTCTATGAGGCCTACCATGCCATCGCCCCTGTCAAACAGACCGCAGGCAAAATGCACCTTTGTGATGTGGTGGGACCGGTATGCGAAACAGGCGATACTTTTTTAACAGACG
>JBEIPH010000215.1:0-3184 GCA_040377115.1 Micavibrio sp.
GCGACGCAAAGCCCCAATCAGTAGCATTTCCAACGTTTGGCGGGATGTTGATATAGGGGATGCCACCGCCGGTGGGCGAAAAAACGCCGCTGTCTGTTACATCAGCCGGGTCAAAATTGATACCGCTGACGGATATGCCCGTCAATGTCATGCGGGTGACCGTGCTGCGCACACCGCCGAGATACTGGGTGATTTGCGACGCCGCAATCAGTGAATTTTCTTTGTTGATACCGCCACCACCACGGCCCGAGCGCGTTACGGCATAAGAAAGCGCCGCAAAAAGTGCGACAGCGATCAAAATCAGAAAAAGGGCGTTGCCGCGTTGTCTGTGCATTTGATGAACCTATTTACTCACAAAAAAGCACGCCGGACGGTGCGCACATCACGCTAATGCCGCAACCCGGAAGGCGGCAATAGATGCAATATAGTTTAAAAACCGACTTTTAAAAGGGTTTTGCCGGGGGGTTGTGCCAAAATTATGGCTTAAAACGCACTTTTTGCGTCCGTGCCTTTTCTCGCATGGCGGCAAGGCTGTCGTTTCTTTGCGCTGCTTCCGCGCGTGTTCTGTCGGCTTGTACACGCAGCTGCGCCAGACGCTGTTCTTCTTCACGTGCCGCTTGTGTCAGTGGTGTCAGGTTTGTGGGCACAGCATCTGTGTTTGCGAAGGTGCCAAAGGGGGAAACAATGCTGCCACCTGAAGCAAGAGGCAGATGGTCAAGATTATCAAGCGGGTTTTGGCGGCAATAGAGGTCGCGCACAACGCAGGTCGGCCCGCCTTCAAGCGAGATAATATTGTTGTGCTCAAAGCTTAAACGGCCTGCGATATAAAACGGCGCACCGCGCAGGCTGCCAAGTTTGTTGTGATCACAGAAAAAATCACCATTTAATTTAACAGGCGCCAGATAGGGCAGTTTTAAAAGGTTTTTGTGACGCAGGTCGATGGTGCCCATCACTTGTACCTGACCCTGTGCAATCGCGTGGCCCTGAATGCCAAGTTCGGCCAGTGCGGCAATTGCCTGTGCTTGCTCACGCGCGGTGAAGGTGGATATTTTGGCGATATCGTCAGCTTGCAGACGGCGGGTTGTCATGATTTTTCCTGTTCAACTGGTGCACGTTATTGTTTAGGCAACGTTTGCTAGAGTGGGACTATTTCTATTCAGTCTATGGCTGGTTTTTCAATCGCCGGTGGGTAGCAACCGACGCACCTATTTAGCTTTAAAATTACGAGGGCTCTACAAGTTTTTTCTAAGAGGTCTGTGGTTGATAAGTTATTGATTTGACTGCGCTAAGGTTTAAGGTTCACCGAACCAGCACGGGCATGGCGACTCTGTACCACCCAGGTGTTGACGCCCGCGCACAAACAACAGGAAATGGCGCAATGTTGAGCGACCTGAGCGCGTCATAGGTAGCTTCTCTCGGTATGAAGGTGCCCTTAAAGCTTGCGTTAACGGCGCCATCATAAATGTTATAGTCAACGCTGTTGCTTTGGCCTGCCTGTCGCATGGTTGAGTTACAGACCTGTAGGAACAGTTGATCATAAGCGGGATATCCTGGATGACCGCTGATAACCATCCACACATCATTTTCAATACTGCCCACACCATCAGCCGCATAGGCTGTACCGCCGGTAACGAATAAGGGCAGCGCCATGACGCCACCGAGATAGGTCGACAGCATGGTGTTTTGTCCAAAGTGGATAAAAGGCACGTTGCTGCCATCTGGATGAAAGACATGACACCTTTTGTCAGCGGGTGCGTTTGGATTGGCATAGTCTGTGGCCGTATCTACGCTGTTTTCAAAGCTAATCTGGTCATCAGTGCAGTTGTTAATAAGCTTCAAGCGGTTAATGGCTGCGGCCACTTGCGCCCCATGTTCCATGAAGGAACTGGCAAGCAAAACAGCTTGTTCTTTTTCAACCCCTTTGCCAGAGCGGTCTGATTTTGTCACAGCATAAGAGAGCGCCGCAAATAAGGCGACAGCAATCAAAATAAGAAAAAGAGCGTTGCCACGAGACTTATGCATTTGATGAACATATGATTCATAAAACACGCCGGACGATGTAAGCAGCAGCTGTAAATGCCGAAACCCGGAAGACGGCATAAAAAATATTATACCTCAAAAATTGTTTTTTAAAGGCATTGCGGATTAAAAGCTTACGAGCGGGGTAGTTTGTTTTTTGCGCGCGGTGTTTTCGCAACGGGCTTTTTGGGCTCTGGCTGTTGACGGCGGCGGCGCACGATAGCGGCAGCGGCGCCAAAGCTCTCCGCATACATAAGCCCGCTTGCACCTGCTGCCACTTGTCCGCCGATAATCATCATGTCTGTTGATTTCACCCCCGAATCCTCAGAGGCCCAGCGCACACGATAGCGCGGGCAAGGATCGGTTTGTGCCTCAAGCGCGCAACGCTCAAGCGTTTCCTGTGCGCGATCCATTCTGCCGTAAACCATTCCCGCATTCAGTGCCGCACTGCCCAAGCAGGTATAGCTTAAAACATTGAAGATGAATTGCATGGTTGAGTTGGACATGGCTTGTGCTTTCTTTTGACGGCGGCGTGATTCGATGACTGCGTGATACCATAATCCCGCTCCCACAAATGTAAAGCAATATTATTATGTAACATACAATAATACTAAGTATCTGCAATTAAATGATTTTTTTAGTGAGACCGTTACTGGAGTATTTCCAGTTTTTCCGCATCAACCTCGGGGCGGGTCAGGAATTCGGCTTCAACTTCGCCGCTGACGCGCACCTTGGTTTTATCATCGACCTTTGCGTCGGCAGGAAACAGGGCGGCGTCAATTTCAATGCGCACATGGCCGGTGTCGTCCTGAAAGCGGTATTTATCGACCCCGATCTTGCGGGTGAGATATCCGGTCAGCACAACATCTTTGTCTTCGACGGGATATTCCAAGACCTCGGCCACGGTGGTGTAGGTGGTGATTTCGCCTTGTGGACCGGTATATTCAGCGCGGGCCGCGGTACTGGCCAGCAGGGTGAGGGCGATAAGGGGCAGAATCTTTTTCATGATGTTTTTCTCCTTTGATAAAATTTTCAAGCGCGGCGGCGTGACAGCGCGCGGCCGCCAACTTGTGATAGAGCCAGCAGGGCGCGCGACAACAACAACGACGGATCAGCCCCTGTCTGTTTGCATTTAAATTCAGCCGTGTTGAGGATCATCAGGGCC
>JBEIPH010000216.1:0-3174 GCA_040377115.1 Micavibrio sp.
ATGCGTGAGATGGTGGGGCGCACCGAAAGCATGATCTCGCCCGTCTCGGCATTGGCTGTTGGCAAAACACTCAGGACAACACCTTCGGGGGTAGAGCGTTGCTCGGATTCAATTGTGATGGTGTTTTGACCCGTATCATCATCTTCTTCTGTTTCAACGTCGTAGTTAAAATAGATGTTATTCTGTGCAACGTTAACAATCGCGGGCTGGTTGTTCATCACCGTCACGCGCGGGCTGGAGAGGGCGCGCACCGTACCAAAACGGGAAATGGCGGTAGCAATTGCTGCGACATCGCTGGTATCCAGCACGGCCGTGATCCCGCCTGTTGCGCCAGGCGTCAGGCCTGCACTCGGGAAACTCGGGGTCAGACTGAAAGCACCCCCCAGTTTTATCTCCTCCCAGTTGATCCCCGTTGCGTATTCATCAGAAAGTTCGACTTGCAGAACTTTTGCTTCAATCAGAATTTGCGTTGAAATGCGCTGACGGAAATCATCAAGGAATTTCTGCACTTGTTTATGCTGACGCTCGGAAGCAAACACACTCAGGATACCCGTCTGCTGGCTGACCGAGTAGGTGGCTGGCGGATTTGGTATCTGCGGTTCATCCCCGCCTGCTGCAATTTGCAGCGTCGGCGCAACAGAAGGCGCCATTTGTGAAACCTGCGGTGAACCCGGCAGCGGCGGTGGTACAGAGGATGGATCATTCGGATCCGTCGGCATGGCTGGCGGCATAACGCTCACAGGTGTTGCGACAGGATCTGCCAGCGTTGACAGGGAAATGTAGGTGTCAGACGAGGTCAGGATTTGCTCGATGTTGGTGGTCAGCTCTTGCCAGGGGCTAGCATCAAACGAGGTTGATATTTCAGTACTGGAGCCACCGGCAGCTTCTGGTCCGCCACCGCCCTCCTCGCCACCACCACCGCCGCCAAGTTCAAGCGAGCTTGAAATCTCGCTGCTACCTGTGCGCCCGACATTGATGTAATCGACTTTATAGTTCTTGATATAGGGGCGATCGAGTTCGACACGCAGAACATTCTTGTCAAAGGTATAACGAAGACCCGCCATTTCGCACAAGCGAGAGATGACTTCGTCAAACGGGCGATCCTTGGCGGTGAAAATAACCGACCCGCGAATTTGCGGATCAAGCTCGAGATCGATATCGGCCTGATCGGCCAGCTCAAACATCAGATCGCGCAAGGAAACCGTGTTGTTCACCGAGACCGTGACCAGCGGAGAAGGCAGGCGTAGGTCCTCGGGGGTGGAGATCATGGCTTCGAAATCAGGAATAGCGGCCGGTTCTTCGGGGGGCAAGGGCTGGGGCGCCAGTGCATCGCGGTAATCCTGACGGTCAAGCTCGGCCGAGCGGTCATAGGTCAGCTGGTTTTTGGCCAGATCGCAGGCTGAAAGGGTCACCAGCGCACCAAGCGCCACAGCGTAAACACAACCAAGAGCAAGAGTGCGGCGGAAGCGCGGCATAAGCGGCATGCGATGTCCCCTAAAAAGGCATGAACCGGACCATCCCCCCGGATGGCCGGAATATCAATAAGTTATTGTAAAATTAGAGAGATAAGCGAGAAGTGTCAATATTAAACAGGGCGTTGGCGCCGGACAGCTTATGCTGCTGGATTTTCATTTCCATATTGGCGTGAACATCCGCTTCGGCCACGGCCGTCTTCTCATCAATCAACTTGTTGGCGTAAAGCGAGAAAATCGACTGGTCAAACGAAATCATCCCCATCGAGGTGTTGCTGGAAATAATTTCCTTGAGACGTTGACTGTCGCCACTCAGGATAAGTTCCTTGATCAACCCTTCGTTCAGCAAGACTTCAAGCGCCACAACCATGCGGCCATCAACAGCGCGGATCAGCCTCTGGGCAATCACGGCGCGCAGGTTCATAGCAAGGGCGCTGCGCACCTGCAGGTGCCGGTCTTCGGGAAAGAAATTGATGATGCGCTCAATCGCCTGACCGGTGTTGGTCGCATGCAGGGTGGTCAGACACAGGTGCCCTGTTTCAGCGGCAGCCAGCGTCTGCTCCATCACCTCGGGATCACGGATTTCACCGATAACAATCACATCGGGTTTCTGACGCAAGGCATTGCGCAGGGCCATGACATAGGAATTGGTATCGATACCCACCTCGCGCTGGGTCACCAGACCTTTTTTATGATCGTGATAAAATTCGATCGGGTCTTCAATGGTAATAATATGTCCGCCTTGCGCTTGGTTGCGCGCATCGACCATCGCTGCAATTGAAGTCGACTTGCCCGACGAGGTCATGCCGCAGACGACAACCAGCCCGCGTTTTTCCATCGACAGCTTTTCCATCAGCGCTGGAAGGCGCAGTTCTTCGAAATTGGGAATACTGCTGGTGATATGGCGGATAACCATGCCGGTATGCTGGCGCTGGCGAAAAACGTTGATACGAAAGCGACCTTCCTTGCCGATATCAATCGCCAGATTGAGTTCAAGATTAACATCAAACTCGCGTCGCTGACGGCTGGTCAGGATCTCGTTGAGCGCAGCCTGAATATCTTCTTCCATCAATGGCTCTTCGCCATCCATCAGTTTCAGCTCGTCATTGCAACGCAAGCTCGGAGGCAGCCCCACCGTCAGGTACAGGTCAGTACCATGATGGTTGATCATTTCATGCAGGTATTTGTAAATGCTGACGCGACTCAAAACGTATACCCTCCGTCATCCCCGCCCTTATCACCGGCACCACCGGTAACGGGCGGCGGTGTCGCGGGACGTCCGCCTGCCATGCGGCTGCCAGCACCTGCTGCTGCAGGCTTGCCTGCTGCACCGGCTGGCGCTTTGGCGGGGGATGGCAAGTCGTCATCATCGCTGGTGGCATCGCGCACGACATCGCGTGCAGTTTCAGGACTGATCTTGCCAACGGCCAGCAGGTCGTCAATGGCGTCCTGCATGGTTTGCATGCCGTAACGCGCACCTGTTTGGATCATCGAGTAGATTTGCGCCAGCTGGTTTTCGCGGATCAGGTTACGCACGGCGGGGGTACCCACCATGATTTCATGAGCCGCAACACGGCCACCTGATGTGTTTGGCATCAGCGTCTGGGCAATAACCCCCTGCAGTGAACTTGATAACATGGCGCGGACCATTTCCTTTTCCGCCGAAGGGAAAACGTCGATGATACGGTCAACGGTTTTGGCC
>JBEIPH010000065.1:0-6006 GCA_040377115.1 Micavibrio sp.
AACGACAGGTCGTTGCGCGGATACATGAAAGGCTGGCCAATCGAGTATTTATACGCCATGGCAGCAAGCGTGGGGATCTTTGCGATCAGGCGGTAAGCGGCGATTTCGCGCTGCTTGACGTCATTGATGTCGAGGCTGTCATGATAGAAGGCCGACAGCGCGCCGACCGTGCCGATCATGATCGCCATCGGGTGGCTGTCGCGGCGGAAGCCGCGGAAGAAAAACTGCATTTGTTCATGCACCATCGTGTATTGGGTGATGGTGTGAACGAATTCTTTCTTTTGCTCTTTGTTGGGCAATTCTTTGTTGAGCAGCAGATAGCAGACCTCAAGGAAGTCGCTTTTCTCGGCCAGTTCCTTGATTGAATAGCCGCCATGCAGCAATACGCCCTTGTCGCCATCAATGTAGGTTAGGCCGCTTTCGCACGCGGCGGTCGAGGTAAAGCCAGGGTCAAAAGTAAACATGCCGGTTTCTGCATAAAGTTTGCGGATGTCGATCACATCGGGGCCAACCGTGCCGCCAAGGACAGGAAATTCATAGCTTTTACCGGTGGCGTTATCTGTCAGCGTAACGGTGCGGTTATTGGCTGGTTTGGCGGCTGGCGTGGTGGTCATTTCATTTCCCCTGAAAGTTCTTAAAAGCGCTTACTAAGCAGCTTAGTGGCATCTGTCTTAATAATAAGTTAGGCAAACAGGGTTTTCAAACAAACTTTGTCGCATTGCGAAATGCCATAATGCAATATTGGATGTAAAAAAAGCGCCAGCCCCAAGGCCAGCGCTCTTTTTGTGTTTATTTGTGTTTATGCGTGCATCAGTTCCAAGGCTTGGGAACGGGTGCCTTTGTGCCGCTGATTTTGGTCGGCTCAAAGCTGTCGACCATAACGATATCACGGCGCAGGCTGTCCATCTTGCGCAGCTTGCCAGCTTCGCTTTCATCCAGCACGCCTTTGGCGGCTGCGGCATCAACCAGTTGAGTGCGTGTGAGGTCTGATGGCAAAACGCCTTTTTTGACCGCACCACCCAGTTTCTTTTCAAGCGCTTCGGTTTCAATGCTCAGGCGGAAGGCTTCTTCAAGCTTGAACAGTGGCTCTTGCGGGTTGGTCGGCTTGTAGAGGTTTGACGTCAGGTTGTCGCGTGCAGGCCCTGGCTCGCGCAGGACATCGGCGGCGGCGCGATCCATTTTGTCATCGGGTTTTTGCAGCTTGGTACCCGTGGGGAACAAGATCGGGCGCAGGCCAACACCAACAGCGCGGTTGGGGTGATTGCGCAACAGATCATCAAGCGCCTTTTCAGCCTCGTACAGAGCATGCGTGCAGGCCCAGTGAACCAGCGGCAAGTCTTCTTTCTTGGCGCCTGATTTCTCGAAGTGCCACAGCGCGGTCGAAGCCAGATAAAGGTTGCTGTAAACATCGCCAAGGCGCGCCGAGGTGCGCTCGCGGAATTTCACCGCACCGCCGAGCGTGCCAAGCGTTGCGTCAGACGCAAAGTTAAATGCCGCGCACAGACGATTGACGTGCTGGTAATACCGGCGGGTTTCTTTGTGCACGCCCTTGGGAATACGAGCCATGCGGCTGTTGGTGATGCCAAGGCCAAGGCTCTTGAAGCTGCTGCGCACGGCATTACCGACGTGGCAGGCCAGTGTTTTGACCAGATTGGCAAAACCACGCTTGTAGTCTGTATCATTGGCGGCATTGATCTCGCGCAGCAGATAGGGGTGCGCACGCACCGATCCCTGACCAAAAATAATCAGGTTGCGGGTCATGATGTTTGCACCCTCGACCGTGATAGCAACCGGGATGCCCTTGTAGAGCTCGTTATAATAGTTATGCGGGCCGTTGATGATGGCCTTGCCGCCATGCACGTCCATCGCATCGTTAACCAGCTTGCGCATGTTTTCGGTCAGGTGATATTTCAAAATCGCCGAGGGGATCGCAGGCGACTGGCCCTGATCAACCATCTGCAAGGTGGCAAGACGGGCAGCGTTCATCATATAGGTAAGCCCAGCCATGCGGCCCAGGACTTCCTCAACGCCTTCGAACTTGCCGATAGGGGAATTAAACTGACGGCGTACGCGGCTGTAGGCACCCGTGGTGTAGGCCGAGAATTGCGCACCAGCCGCACCCATAGCGGGCAGGGACAGCGCACGGCCAATGGCCAGACATTCCATCAGCATTTTCCAGCCTTCGCCAGCACGCTCTGGTCCGCCGATGATCATATCAGCAGGGATAACAACGTTCGTGCCTTTGAGCGTGCCGTTCATAAAGGGTAGGTCCATCGGCTGATGACGCGCACCCATTTCTAAACCGGGTGTGTCGCGCTTGATCATGGCAACGGTGATGCCGAGATCTTTTTGACCGCGGCCCAGCAGGTTTTCGGGGTCTTCGAGTTTAAATGCAAGGCCTGCCAGTGTTGAGATAGGGGCCAGCGTGATATAGCGCTTTTCAAAGTTAAGGCGAATAGAAAGCTTGTCGCCATCCATAAACAAAACGCCGCGTGCCTCGATGCTGCCCGCGTCTGATCCTGCACCTGGTTCGGTCAGGGCAAAGCAGGGAATTTCTTCGCCTTTGGCAAGGCGTGGCAGATAGGTGTGCTTTTGATCATCGGTACCGTATTTGTGGATCAGCTCGGCAGGGCCAAGCGAGTTTGGCACGCCAACGGTTACACCAGCAGCAAGGTTGCGGCTCGATACCTTCATAACAACCGCAGAGTGCAGTTGCGAGGAGAAACCAAGGCCGCCGTGCTCGGTTGGTACTTCAAGACCAAAAAAGCCGTTGTCCTTCATAAATTGCCAGACTGCGGGTGGCAGGTCTTTGTCATGTGCAATTTGCCAGTTGTCGATCATGTCGCAAAGTTTTTGCACAGGGCCATCAAGGAAGGCTTGTTCTTCTGGTGTGAACGCTGGTTTGTTCAGCTCGAACAGCTTGTTCCAGTTCGGGTGGCCACCGATCAGCTCGCCATCCCAACCGACGGTGCCGGATTCAAGTGCTTCTTTTTCTGTGCGCGACAGCGGTGGCAGGAATTTTTGAAAGGCCGCAATGGTTGCGCGGCGCGGATGCCTGACCGGATAGGTCACATCGGCCATAAATTTAACGGAGGAATTGAGGACAGCCTTGGCTTTTTTAAGCGGGTTCATTGAGTTACTCCTGCTTTAGCGTGGATGGCGTACAATAATGATATGGCATAATAATAGAGCGCAGGGCGGGTTTGTAAATAAGGAAACCCCCTTATTTACTGACATTATAATACGAGATTATGAATAATATTTAAGCGACGTCAGACAATCGCGCCAAGGTTTCCTCGCGGCCAAGAATTTCAGCCACATGGAATATCGATGGGCTGTTGGTTGTGCCGGTAATGGCGCAACGCAACGGCATAGCGACCTTGCCAAGCTTAAGCGCCTTGGCGGTTGAAAAATCCTTGAGCGTGCTTTCAATCGTGGCTGCCTTGAACTCTGAAATATTGTTCAGGGTTTGGCGAACCTCGGCCAGTATCTGGCGCGTTGGGTCATCAAGGACCTTGGCGGCTTCGGCATCGAGCATCAGGGGGCGTTTTTTAAGATAGAAAATACCGGCATGGGCAAGTTCAATCAATGTCTGTCCACGATCACGCAAGTCACCAAGGCCAGCCTTAAAACGGGCAAGGCCAATTTCGTCTGGTGCTTGACCCAGAATTTGTGTGATGAAAGGCGTGACGCACTCCATCAAACGATCATCGCTGCAGGCTTTGATGTAATGGGCATTCACATGGGCCAGTTTGGCGAAATCCATGCGCGAGGGCGAGGTGCCGACATCAGCCAGATCAAACAGCTTGATGGCGTCTTGCGTGGAAATAATCTCTGTATCGCCATGACCCCAACCAAGACGCAGTAGGTAATTGCGCATGGCTTCGGGCAGGTATCCCATGTCGCGATAGGTTTCAAGGCCAACAGCGCCGTGACGTTTGGACAGCTTGCTGCCGTCTGGCCCATGAATCATCGGGATATGCGAGAAAGACGGTGGCGTCCATCCCATGGCATCGTAAATCATGCGCTGGCGGAAGGTATTGGTAAGGTGATCATCCCCACGGATAACATGGGTGATATCCATGTCATGGTCATCGACCACTACCGACAGCATATAAGTTGGCGTGCCGTCTGAACGCAGCAGCACCATGTCGTCAAGCTGGGTTGCGGGAACGCGCACATCGCCCTGCACCTGATCATTGACCACCATTTCCTCGTTGGCGCCTGTGGGTGCCAAAATACGAATGACTGGTTTTGCATCGGCCGGTTTGTTGCCTGATGCGGCGCGATCGCGCAGCCATGTGTTCAGGTTAGGCGATTTGCCATCGCCCAGCATTTTGGTGCGCATGGCTTCAAGTTCATCAGCAGGCGTATAGCACTCATAAGCTTTGCCGCGCTTGACCAGCTCATGCGCGATTTCAGCGTGGCGATCCATACGGGCAAACTGAAAGATCGGTTCGCCATCCCAGTCAAGCTCCAGCCACTTCAGGCCATCAAGCAGGGCATCCACGGCGGCCTGCGTTGACCTTGTGCGATCGGTATCCTCGATACGCAGCAAGAAAGTACCGCCAAAGTGGCGGGCATAAAGCCAGTTAAACAGGGCCGTGCGGCCACCGCCAATATGCAGGTATCCGGTGGGGCTTGGTGCAAAACGGGTGATGACTTTTGTCATGCGGGGTTATTAAATCCTCGTGCTTTCTTGCAATGTTTTGCCTATGTTAAAGCCATCATGGCAATAGTCAACATGGACAAAAAAGCGGTCTTTGACAACGTGTTGCAGACACTTGCGGCCCAGCGCGACCGTTTTGGTCTGTGGCTGCCGCTGCCCTTTGCTTTTGGCATTATGCTGTACTTCGGGGTGGATTTTGAACCACCCGTATGGATTGCCGCATCGCTTTTCGGGTTTTCTTTTTTACTGATGCTGTCACAAAGACATCGGCAAATTCCGTTTTATTTTTGCCTGATCGCATTTCTTTTTAGCGCCGGATTTGCCGCCAGCCAGTTTAGAACATGGCAAGTCGATGCTCCGATGCTGGCGCGCGAAACACGGGGTATCACCATCGAAGGACAGGTGGGCGAGGTCGATGCCCTGCCCAAAGCCTTGCGGGTTATTATCAACAACCCTGTTTTGGTCAGCGGGTATATGCGCCCAGATCAGGCTTTGCCCGAAAGCGTCAGGGTAAAACTGAAAAACAAAGACACAGCACAGCCAGCGGCAGGGGATAGCGTGCGTCTGCGCAGCGTGTTATTGCCACTGTCGGCCCCCGTTGCACCTGCGGCCTTTGATTTCCAACGGCATGCCTTTTATCTGGGGTTGGGCGCCACAGGTTATGCGATTGGGGATATCGAGATTATCAGCAAGGCTGACCACGGCAATTTTTTTGAAAACATGCGCCACGCCATACGCCGTAAAATCGATGAAAATATGGCGGATAAAACCATCGCAGCAATCGCCACGGCTTTTTTGATTGGCGAGACCAAGGCAATACCCGAGGCAACTTGGGATGTTATCCGCGCCTCCGGCATTGCCCACCTGCTGGCGATATCGGGGTTTCATATCACCGTTATTACCGGATTTTTCTTTTTTAGCTTGCGGGCGCTGTTGGCGTTGTCGCCCTATGTCGCGCTGCGCTGGCCGATCAAGAAAATAAGCGCTGCCATATCCATGGTTGCTGCTGTTTTGTATTTGCAGCTGATCGGATCGCCCATACCAGCCGAGCGCGCCGTGATCATGGCCTGTGTTGTCATGTTTGCGATTATGATCGACCGCGATCCTTTTTCGCTGCGTCTGGTGGCCTTTGCAGCCTTGGTTGTGCTGGCCTTTAGGCCCGAGGCGCTGATGGGCCCGAGCTTTCAGATGTCGTTTGCTGCCGTGATTGCCCTGATTGCCTTTTACGAGGCGGCGGCACCGCGCCTGCAGCAACGCAACGAACAAAGCGAGGGGATGCCCCATAACCTTGCCCGATACTTGTGGTTTTATTTACTGGCCTGTTTGTTAACCACAGT
>JBEIPH010000146.1:0-4257 GCA_040377115.1 Micavibrio sp.
GCAGGCAAAAGCGCGGGGTTCATGTTATCAAGCGTCATGTAATTCGGCTTTAAGCGATGGTCTGGCTGAAGGTTTGCCATCACTACCATATGGCTTGGCTGGTTGCCGTTTTTGCCAACCCCGACGGCAAACATTTGATCTTCAGGAAAGCCCAGTTCGCGCAGGACAAGGAATTTAGTTGTCGCATGTTCATCACAGTCCCCGGCAAGCCGCCAACTGCCCGAAGAAGCCTTTTCGAGCGCCTCAATAGGGGTTGCAAAATATTCACTTTGATTGAAAAGACGACTGTCCTCATTGGACGCTGAGGTTTGAGTTGGCTCAAAATCACGATTAACTGTCTTATTAACCACATCAAGAAGAATATAACGGTGCTGCGGGTTGCTGAAATCAGGCGGGCTATCCTTAAAATAATGCTGCAATTCATTTCTGACCTGCCCGACATAGCCCTGAAAGGTCGAAGCATGATAATTATGCGACATCTGCATAGTATGGCGGCCAATCATTGCCTGCCATTTTTCAGCATGGGGTAAGACGAATTCTCTGCAGTTATCATCAAGCCCATAAGAAAAACTAAGCGGCACGCCATGCTCGCCGGTAAAATTGACCGCATTAGCAACAGCCACAAAAGCCGGACGCGCGCTGCCGGTTTTGCAAATGTTCAATGCTTCCTTTTCGCGAGGGGTTAGGTCGGCTTCGGCAATATTGGTGATGGTCTCTTGCTCGCGCTCCATGCTGTTTTTAAGGGGGGCTACCAAGGCAACCAGACCGATATAGGCCAGCACTGACGTCACCGAATAGGCAGCCAATTTGGCGATGCCACGGCCGGTTTTGATCAATCCGTCTTTTGAAGGCTTGTTATTTTCCATGCCTATAGTTTAGGCGGGAAAGTTTAATTTTACGTAAAAGAAAACTCTTATTTAAAACAAAGCCTTAGGGCTTTTTTGGCGGCGCCGGCAGGCGTGTTTTTTCGATCATGCGCAATTCTGGCACGGGTGCGGGCTTAGGGGCTTGCTGGGCCTGTGCCAGCGCATGGCGGTAATAGGTTTTATCCTGACTGTCCCATTCGGTGCGCGGGAAGAAGGCTTTGCCATCAGCACCTGCCGCAATCAGCAGGGCGGTCATCTTGTTGCTGCGTGATTTAACCGCGTGATAGAGCGGGCGACCGCTGGCGGTGTTTACATCAGCCCCAAGGCGGATCAAGACCTGCCCAGCGCTCCAGGCATCGGTATACGATGCAAAGCGCAGCATCAGATCAAGAAGCGTCTGGCGATAATAAGGCGTGAGGTCTTTGGAGAAGTCATCAAATACAGAAACCGCATCTGGTGATTTTTCCATACGGGTCAGCAAAGGGCCGCAGAGCAAACGCTCGCAGCCTTCGTCAACTTCCTGTGTCACCATCGCATTGATGTAACCAAAGTCGCGCTTGAACTCGAGATACCCGGCAACGAAAGCCGCGATGTTTTCTTTGCGGCCCTGTGCATAGGCAGCAAGTGCGCCTTCAAGCAGGGGTTTTTTAATTGGATATTTGATGTCGGCCTTGGCGGCCTGACGCACGTCGCCTGGCAAACCTTCAAGCCCGAGGGTTTTTTGCGCTTCTTTAGGATCTTTGCGGGCGAAAATATTAAACTTCATGGTGACATGTCCTTAGCAGGATCGCTGCCCATACGTTTTTTATGTGTGATTGCGGCCAATGTCGGTTCGGTTGCGGCCGCGATCACCTTTGGCGTGGTTGCCATTTGTGACTTTAGACGGCTGTAATACTCATAATCAGCAGATTTCCAGTCTTTGCAGGCTTCGTTATCCGTCAGAGCACCCAAGGCGATCAAGATGCGCGTGGCGCGATCAGCACGGTTTTTAACGGCAACAAATATCGCACGGCCATTATGGGCGTTGATGTCCGCGCCCATTTTAATCAAACACTCAATAACAGCATCGGCATTGGAAGCGCAGGCGCGGCGCAGGGTAAAATCGAGCGCGATCTGGCGATAGGATGGCGACCATTTCGCTGCCATATCTTCGAAGGCTTTTTGCGCGTCCAGGCTACGCTCCATCAGGCGCATCATCGGGTCTGCAAACAGATTAAGAAAGCCCTCGTCAATACTGGCATTAAACATCGTTGTGATGTTGCCGTTGGCGCGTTTGAGGTCAAGATAGCCAGTAAAAAATTGACGCAGGTTTTCTGCTTCACCTACCTGATAGGCATCCATCGCGCCGTTTAGAAGCTCTGTTTTAGAATGCCAGTCGCCAGCTGTGCGGGCAAAAGCAAAAATATCCTCTGGCGTGCCGTGGCGGCCCAGCGCATAGCCTGACAGTGGCTTTTCCTTGCGGGCGAAAATATTAAATTTCATGGCGTGGGCCTTTTGGCGGCAATCGCCTGTTTGCCCAAAACCGGCAGGTTAAGCGGCGTCGATTGTGTGGTCAGACGATTGTATTCATGCGCCATCAGGGCATACAGGCGCTCTTTGTTTTTTTGCTGGTCGCCGGTCCAGGTTTGCATTTCCAGCACCGCGTCGCCCAGTCGTGCGCCATATTCGCGCACCAACATTAATGCGATGTCTGTGTGTCCGGAGGTGGCGGCGTTGATCAGCGGGCGTTCAGCAAGGGTATGGACATCTGCACCAGCCGCCAGTGTTGCGCGCACCAATGAAAGGTCTTCGCCCTTGTTGCACACTTGACGCAGCAGCAGGTTGCACAGCATCTGGCGGTCGCATGCAGGCATATCGGCTGCGATGTTATAAATAACCTTATACGGATCAGCACTTTTCTTCATGAGTGTGAGCGTTGGCGAAACGGCGATGTCGAGATAGCCGTCTTTGAGCACGGCTGTCGCCTGATCTTCGCGTTTGAAAGCCATATAGCCCGCCATGAAAGCGGATAAAAATTTGAAGTTGCCTGTGGCTTCGTAAATCTCAGTGGCTTTTTCAAGCAGTGGTTTTTTGGCACTGTATGATCCACCGTAAAAAGCAGCTTTCTTGAAGCTTTCGGGGGTCATTTCAACCAAGGCGCAGTCGACGTAAAAGGCCAGAAACTTGTCGCGCGGAGTTTTGTCTTTATAGACAACATCGGCGCGTGCGCGGGCTTGTGTGATATCGGCGTTGTGCTGGCTTATCAGATGGCGGGCCAGTGCGTGGTGGCCATCAACAATTGCATTGGCCAGCGGGCGATGACCGTCAGTGGCGATATCGGCACCAGCCTCGATAAGCATATCAACACAAGGCAGGGGGTGATTGCCGCCACCGGCTGCGCGCAGGGCAAGATCAAGCGTCATCTGGCGGGTTTCTGGTGACAGTCCCTTGCAGTTGAGCGCGTAGAGCTGGTGTTCTTTAAGAGCTGCCTGACGTTCGCTGTCGGATAGGTCTTGGTCTATGCTGACGTCATTGGCGCTTTGGGATAGTTTTTTGCGCACGATGTCGTTGAGAACCCAGGCTGCCATGCGGCGCAGGTGGTCTTCTTTATCCGTGGCCTTGGGCAGGGCGGCTTCAACACATTCAAGATAGGCGGCAAGACGCACCCAGCCTTTTTCATTCTTCACCGTCGTGGCGCTGGCGGACTCAATGATGCCTTTTTGCAGCAGCTTGATTTTCTCAGGGGTTGAAGCGTGCTTGCGATAGGCGCGGCGAATATCTTCGGGCGAACCTTTTTTGCCAGCCACATCGGGATCGGGGTCGGGCACCACCACCATACCGCCTGTCATCATGCCGCCGGGGATGACGACGGGCTTCATCTGGATTGAAGGCAGCATTTCTTCTTCGGCCTGCGCGGGAATAGCGGGCGGGGCTGGTTTCTTATTGCGGTTAAACCAGGATTTCAATCCCATGAAAAAGGGCCTTTGCTGTCAATCTTTGGGGGTTGGGAACGTTTAAAAAAGTTACGACAATAGCCGTGCTATGTCAATAGGCGAAAAATCGATTAACTTATTGATCTACAAAAGAAAACCCCCGATCTTGCGATCGGGGGTTTTCTTCCTCAGGGAGAAACGGGTGAATCAACCACCGCGCTTAATGCGGCAGTGAAGTGTTAGGCGGCGTTGAAAACCTGATCTTCAAAAGCCTCTTCCCAGCTGCCTTGGGTGGAAGCTTTGGAATATTCAGTGGCGCGGTTTTCAAAGAAGTTGGTGTGTTCGGCACCATTCAGCATTGCGTCCATCCACGGCAGTGGATTTTTCTCGATACCGAAAACAGCCTTCAGACCCAGCTGTGTCAGACGACGGTCGCCGATGTAGCGAATGTAATCTTTGACTTCCTGTGCGGTCAGACC
>JBEIPH010000099.1:0-5077 GCA_040377115.1 Micavibrio sp.
TATTCAGGTGGACGTCTTAGACAGGCTGGCGGGATTAACCTGCGCGAAATATCCGCCAATGCAAGCTTTAGCGCGGACAAACTGACGCTTCATGAGCTCAATGCCAAGGACAATGCTGGCGGTTTGATCAAAGCCGAAGGCAGCATCACCAATAAGGCTGGGACATACCCTGCAAGCGCACGCATGACCTTGCAAAAGATTGACCTGTCCGGATTGCTGGCAGCGGCCAGCGACGCCGCCACGGCGCAGGCCGTCAAAGGCCAGATGTCGGGTAACCTGACGCTGGATGGCACGATCAATCGCTATATGCTCAAAGGTGACCTGACCTCGCCACAAATAGACATCACCATCCCCGAGCGTTTTGGTGACAGTGTGCCGCAATTAAATATCGTCGAGCGCAGGGGCCAAAAAAGCAGCATTCACGCGCTTTCGGCCATGGCCCTTGATATCGGCATCAACCTGCCCGAGCGCATTTTTGTACGTGGCTGGGGCCTTGATGCCGAATTTGGCGGCACGCTTGCGGTGACTGGCACGGCTGAAACACCGCTGGTTCAGGGCACGCTTGATTTGCTGCGCGGAAGGTATGAGGAATTTGGCCGTCGCCTGACACTCAGCAAAGCCACACTCGATTTTCGTGGTGCGGTGCCGCCCTCCCCTTATCTTGATGTATTGGCAGAAACCCGTGTTGATGACACGACGGTTCAGGTACGTCTTGGCGGTAATATCGACGCCCCAAAAATTAACTTCACCGCCATTCCGCCCATGCCCGAAGATGAAGCGCTGTCACGCCTGTTGTTTGGCCGCAACCTTGCCGCCATCAGCCCCGCACAGGGATTACAACTGGCACAAACCTTGCGTCGTTTTTCAGGCCAAGGGGGCGGGATTGATCCGCTTGGCATGCTGCGCGCTGGCATAGGCCTTGATGATCTGGATGTCGAAAGCGACGAAGAAGGCGGTGCCAGTGTGGGTGCCGGAAAATACCTCGCCAAGGATGTCTACCTCGAGGTGCAGTCCGGCACGGCACGGAAAAGCGGTGGCGCAAAACTGCGCATTGACCTTGCCCCCAATGTCAAATTTGAAAGCCGCGTTGGGCAAGACAGCGGCAGTGGCGGCGGCATTTTCTGGGAGCGCGAGTATTAACGCGTCCGTTTAAACGCCGATACCTTTTTCATTTCGCTATCAAGCAATGGTGCCAGTGGCAGGATATCAACCCGCGCTGCCAAATCCGGCCTCAGCGCTGCCACTTTCAGGCGCACCTCGGGGATACTGTCGGTTACGACCAGACGGTCAATTACCGGACGGCCTGCCTCGTCATTGGCCAGCAGTTTTTCAAGGGCTGGCGTGCCGCGCTCGGACAAAATGGCATGTGTCACACAGCATATAACCTGCGACGCGCCGTTGTCGCGCAACACACGTGCTGCATTGATCAACGTTGACCCGCCATCGACCATATCATCAATGACAACCGCTGTTTTACCAGCCACCTTGCCATCAAATGCGGTTACCTTGGTGTCGCTTTCTGCGGTATGCACCTTGGAAATTTTGAACATGGCGGCTTTGTTAAACCTTCCACGCAGTGCTTTGTCAAAATTCCGTGCACGGGCAATGCCCTGATCTTTGGGTTTTTCACCGCCATCGGGCGCGCCGCTGACGATATTTGCAGCATCAATGCCCAGATTGGTGCTGAGGTGCTCGGCAAACAGGCTTGAGGTCGACACATGTGAAAATCCACGCCCGAAAGCCGCACGATAAAACTGTGCCGCCGCTTTGGAATGCACGGTTACCGTCACAACCTTATCAGCCCCCGCCGCCTTGAGCTGTTTTGGCAGCAAATCCGCACTGATGGATGCAAAACGCCCACCAAAGGCGCGGTCCTGTCGTGCATAGGCGGCAAAAGGCACAACAGCAGTAACTTCGGCTACGCCATAGGCCTTCAGCGTATGGATCATCTGCAGCATATGTTGTGTGTTGTCGCCGACTGGTGGGGCGTTTGACTGCACAACAAACACACGCGCCCCCTTAAGCCGTTTGGCATTCTTTTCAAAAGAAGCTTCATCACCATAGTAAAGCTCGCTAAAAGACTCGCCACTTTGGAAAAAACCGACACTGGCGGGAATAAAATCATAATCGGCATTTTGTTTAAAATACCCACCAATCTCACGGCCCATACGCGGGCCAACCATCACCATCGGTTTTTGGCGTGCCTGACAAATGGTTGTCGCGGTCACCGCCTCCAGCGTTGTAAAATCAACACGGCCAAGCTTGCGACACTCAGACAGCAGGCTTTTGGTTGTCACCCCCGCTTCGCTTGATAATCTGGCCAGTGTTATATCAAGAATGGTTTGCGGTATACCCGCAGCATCAAGCAATCCGCCATGCGGATTGGATTTACGTGCACGCGCAACCTCTGTGGCGAGCCAACTGGCTGCCTGCGCAGCACTTTCGCCAAGTTTGCCCACTGGCAGACGTCTGATATCACTGGCGTTAACAACATCATCTGCAGGATTAAGGTTGTATGACTGCCAGACGGAAAAGCCCGCGCGCAGCAAGTCGCGCTTGTAATGGCTAAGCGGTGCAGCATGACCATCTTCAACAGCCTTGGCATCTGCCGACTTGGCGCGGAAATGCATGGCTGTTTTAGCGGGATCAATGCCGTTGCGGCGGCAAAGGTCGACCAGATTGCGCATCCACACACCATCATCAGCGTGATCAGGCAAAGTCAGTATTTTGCAGCGGGCATAAACCTCGGGCGGCAGCGCCAGACGCAGCTGTTCTTTTTGCTGCTCTACCGTCAGGGGATTGCGCAAGGGGTCGTAAAAAGCCGCATCGTCAACCCCATTGACCGAACCGATAACAATGACGGGCACCAGCCCCGCACGATCGATTTCAAGAATACAGTCAAGGTGCAGGCGATGAAGCGGCGCCCTGCGCCCGATGGAAAGACCATAAACAAGGCCTTCTTTTTTAATATCAGCGTTTTTTGTTGCGTCAAGGTAACCGTCAAGCTGCACGCGATATTCTCCTGTTATCAGTTGGGTTTTGGTGCGTTTTGTTTGGCCGCTGTTTTCAGCGCCTGCCAGGGGTCGTTCACCGGCGTTTTGGGTGGATCGCGGAAAAGTTTGCTGAAATATTCCGCTGTTTCACGCACCGTGGTAAAATCAGTTTTTACCAGCACCTTACCATCGCGAAACACAGGAACCATCGCGTCTTTTTCGCCAGCCGCCAGTTCAGACGTGCGGATGGTTTTAAAGGCAACACCGTCCCATACCGTTGACAGACGTCCGCGTTTTGATTTCTTGACGAAAGCGGCATCAGCTGTGATGGGGTCTTTATAGACGTCATGCCACACACCTTTGATGCGGGCGGCAGAGGCTTTTTGCGCAAAGTTCAAATCGTCACGCGTGGGTTTTTGCAACAAACCGCCACCCATGCCGCAGACAACGTTTTCAACGCTAAAACCGCGCGCCTTAACCTCTGACAACAGGCCTTCCATGCTCATCAGGTCAATGCCGTCGCCTTGCAGAACACGAATATACGGGGGTAATACCTTGTATCCCTTGGCATTAACAGTAACACCAAATTTTTCTTCAAGGATTTCCAGCGTCCTGACCACAACTTCGACGGGGTCGCCACTGTCTGGACGGATAACGACGCGGCCGCCATTCTTGCCGACCTCAACGATGTCATCTTTGAATTTATCGCCATACAGATTTTCAATCGCCGCAAAGTAATCGTATGAATCCGATACAATTGAAACGATGCGGCCGGTTTTGGCACGGTCAATCAGCGCCTTGATCTGGTCCGCTTCGCCATCGCGACCCTTGATGGTCATGGTTGAATGTTCAGATGCCTCGACAGAAAACGCGGGCAGCGTTTCACCGCGGTCTTTCATGTCGCGCAACAGTTCGATCATCGCGCGTTTGGCATTTGCGGGGTCACCCTTCAGCTTTTCTTCAAAGGCTGGGTTATAGTGACCAAGGGCCGCCAGCATACCCATGACCGTATCCGTGCCCATGAAATTGACCAGATGCGCCATACCGCCAAGACCCGAAGATTCAAGAGAGCTGACACCGCGTGCACCAAAGTCATGCAGCATAAAATCAAGCCCGGCATCAGGATTTTCAGCGGTTTCCTGCAAATTGGCGCGGCAGATTTCCTTCAGCACACGTGATTTGGTGGATACCGTGGTCGGGTACCATACGGCACGCAGCAGGGCTGGCTCGATATAGCTGGTCAGCCAATAGCATTTGGGATCGGTATTGATGATTTCAACCAGTGCGTTGCTGGTTTTAGCCACAGTGCCCTCGGGCAAGGCGCGCACTTCGATGGGCAGACGACCACCGTGCACATCAACAATATACTGCCAGCCTTCACGGTTGAACGGCTCGCCGTGCATTTCAAACAGCAGCTCGGCCAGATCAACATCTTCCTGTGTTACAGGCTGGGCCAGACATTCTGTCAGGAATGGTTGCAGGCCGAAAAACTGCGCGAAGTTGTATTCGTCGCCCAAGGCCTTGGCGTAACGGCTGCTACGCGCCTCGATATAGCTTGAGACATACTCGGTACCCTCGGGGTATTGGCGCCAGTGCGATACCTTGTAGGAATCTGTATCGACGATATTGCTGCGCAGGGTGTTGAGGATTGTCATGGCGGTTTCTCCGTTGGTGGTCAGTGATTCTGGTCTTTAATGTTCTATAAGAGAATATATATACTCTTTATGAGTATAATCAAGAGGGAAAATGGTTGTCCATTAACACATTGAAATTATTTAATTATTTTTGAATGCGCGGCACGTCAAAGCTTTCGGGGGGCTGGTCATTTTGCCAGCGTTGCCAGATATGCAGGAAAGCAGATTCGAGGTGTCGGGTGGAAAGCTCGGTATCAAACAGCGGCTTTGTAAGGCGATTAGCCGCGAGCTTTTCGCGCAAG
This sequence comes from Micavibrio sp., assembly GCA_040377115.1. Taxonomy (GTDB): domain Bacteria; phylum Pseudomonadota; class Alphaproteobacteria; order Micavibrionales; family UBA2020; genus JAEXMB01. The sequence goes on from JBEIPH010000099.1 coordinate 4,930, forward strand.
GCAGATAGCCGCGCAGGTGCGCAGGCCAGATCAATCGCGGTTTGTTTATAGGCCCCCAGATCTGCAACGATCAACTCGGGCATATCAATCGCCGTCAGCAAACTTGAAGCCACCCGCCCCGCAAATGTATTGCCCGGACACGTCAGCA
>JBEIPH010000181.1:0-3820 GCA_040377115.1 Micavibrio sp.
AAATCGGTAGAAATAACTTCTGCACTGATATCTCCATCAACCAATTCGCAAATAGTTTTATAATGTGCCATCACTGCATCAGAGCCTTTGATACCTTCTTTGGCCATTAATGAGGGGTTGGTGGTAACACCATCCAGCAAGCCTGTTTCAGCCAAATCTTTGATTTCATTGATGTCTGCTGTGTCTACGAAGAACTTCATTGGTCCTGTCCCCTTTTCCTGAGCGCTGTTTTAGTGTACCCAAAGCCTATGTCCCAGACCAGTTTTTTATCAGAACCGCGTGACGAGGAAAAGGCCCTGCAAAACGCGCCCCGCGTGGCGGTGCTGGTGGCGGCCCCCGTGGGGCAACCTTATGACTATGCTGTACCCGAGGGGATGGCCCTTGAAGTGGGGGATCATGTCCGCGTGACGCTTGGCAAGCGCGAGGTGGATGGTGTTGTCTGGGGCAATGCATCACCCAATAACCCAGAAAAGAAAATAAGATTAAAACCGGTGATCAAGCATCACGCCGTGCCGCGGCTGTCAGAGGCGCAACGTGCCTTTACCGACTGGGTTGCGCGCTACACGTTGTCTGACCCCGGCAGTGTGTTGCGCCTGACGCTTAATCAACCAGACGCCTATGAACCGCCGCGTCCACAACAGGTTTATGCGCTGGCCAATCCCCAACCAGCTGTGCGCCTGAGTGCGCCGCGGCAAAGGGTGATTTCAATTTTGCAGGCCGGCCCCGTGGCGATGACGGCGGCGGCCCTTGCCGAAAAGGCAAATTGTTCAACCACCGTTATCCGCGCAATGGCGGAAGGCGGTGTGCTGATATCACAAAGTATGGCTGAACCAGCCCCTGTCAGCATCAACCCGGATCACAGCCCCGTCGTTCTTTCCAAAGACCAGGTAACAGCAGCACAGAGCCTGCGTGACTTGATTGCCAAGAAAGAATACGCCGCCGCACTGCTGGATGGTGTGACGGGATCGGGCAAAACCGAGGTTTATTTTGATGCGGTGGCAGAAGTCCTGCGCGAGGGTAAGCAGGCCCTGATCCTGCTACCTGAAATTGCCCTTTCAACACAGTTTATCAGACGTTTTGAACAGCGTTTTGGTCAATCAGCAGCGCTTTGGCATTCCGAAGTAAGCCCCGCACAAAAACGCGAAACATGGCGCGGTGTGGCAACGGGCAGAACGCAGGTGGTTATCGGTGCGCGCTCCGCTTTGTTTTTGCCCTACGCTGATCTTGGGTTGATCATCGTCGATGAAGAACACGACGCGTCTTATAAACAAGAAGATGGCGTGATGTACAACGCGCGCGATATGGCCGTGGTGCGTGCGCATTTGGGCCGGTTTCCTGTTTTATTGGTATCGGCAACACCGTCACTTGAAACGATGGTTAATGTCGAACAGGGTAAGTATCACTACCTGCATCTGCCAAGCCGCCATGCAGGCGCGCAGTTACCAGTGATGCAAGTGATAGACCTTAAGAATGACAAACCCGCCCGCCAGCGGTTCCTGTCACCTTCTTTGTTGGCGGCGATTGCCAGTACGATTGAGGCGCGCGAACAGGTGGCCTTATTTTTAAACCGCCGCGGATATGCGCCGCTAACGCTGTGCCGCACCTGTGGCCACCGGTTTCAATGCCCGTCGTGTAGTGCGTGGCTGGTCGAACACAAACGTAAAAATGTGCTGCAATGCCATCATTGTGGCCATGCCCAGCCCCTGCCAAAGGCCTGCCCGTGTTGCAATGATGATGCCAATTTGGCGGCTTGTGGCCCGGGGGTTGAACGTATCCAAGAAGAAATCACCGAAGCTTTCCCCACGGCGCGCAGTCTGGTTTTGGCCAGCGATATTGTGACAACGCCGGCACAGATGAAGTCCGCCATCGAGCAAATTGAAAATCACGAGGTCGATATTATTATCGGCACGCAGATGATTGCCAAGGGGCATCACTTTCCTGATCTGACGCTGGTTGGTGTGGTTGATGCTGATCTTGGCCTTGCGGGCGGCGACCTGCGTGCGGGCGAGCGCACGTTTCAACTGCTGCATCAGGTGGCGGGCCGTGCGGGCCGTGCGCAAAAACCGGGCCGCGTGCTGATCCAGACCGTGATGCCGGAACAACAGGTTATTCGTGCCTTGGCCGCGCATGATCGTGATGCCTTTCTGCGTGCAGAAATGGCCGAACGCCAACGCGCACAAATGCCGCCTTATGGCCGTTTGGCGGCGCTGGTGCTTTCTGGCCCAGATGAAAATGCATTGCTGCTGGCATGTCGCCAATTGGCGCAGGCTGTTTTGCGTCACGATGAAATTCGCGTGCTGGGGCCTGCACCCGCACCACTGGCCTTCTTGCGCGGGCGTCACCGCCAACGCTTTTTGGTCAAGGCATCTGGTGCGGCGTCACGCGGATTGGTATTACAGGCCTATATGACCGAGTGGCTTTCAGGCGTCAAGCTGCCAAGCCAGATACAGATCAAGGTCGATATTGACCCGCAAAGTTTCTTTTAGAATTTAAGCGGCAGCACAACGCCTGCCAGTGTCAGCGTAAGGGGCGAGGCTTCTGCCCAGCTGATAACATTTGCATCAAAGTTTATCAGCGTTGCGGGGGCAACCTCGGTTACATGGTCTGACAACGTGCCGCGGCTGAGACGGTGGGCCAGTTCGGAAATCCCGGGGTTATGCCCTACAATCATCAAATGATTTACGCTGTCGTCGGTTTGCTGGATAAAACTTAAAATCTGTTCCGCATCGGCCAAATAAAGATCAGGTTCTGGCTTGATCGTGATGGCGGCGCCAAGACAGTCGGCCATGCCCTGCGCTGTTTCACAGGTGCGTTTGGCAGCCGAGGTCAGGACAAGATCGGGGAAAAACCCGCAGCTGGCCAGCTGTTCGCCCAGATAACGCGCCTGTTGCTGGCCAAAAGCCGATAAGGGGCGTGCAAAATCATCCGCACTGGCGGGTGGACTGTCAGCATTGGCGTGGCGCAGCAAAGATAATGTCTTCATTTCATCGCTTTGTTTTTGTAAAGTATAAACACCAATTTATCACAGGACAACCGCCGTGACCGACCGCCGCCCCGACCCAGCCTTGCCCGTGCTGCCGCTGTCCTCGCGGCATTATGTGGCGATTCTTGATATCGGATCAAACGCCGTCAGGCTGGTGATTTACGATGGCTTTACCCGCGCGCCGGTTCGTATCCATATGGAACGCCGCATCTGCAACCTTGGCAGCGATCTTGCAAATACGGGCAAGCTTAACCCGGAAGGTATCGCCAAGGCGCTTGATGCGCTTAGACGTTATTCAGGCTTGCTTGAGGCCATGAAGGTGCGTCATGTGCATGCCGTTGCCACGGCAGCCCTGCGGGACGCAGCAGACGGGCCGGCATTTATCGCCCGTGTGCAAAAAGAATTCGGCATGACGATCCGCGTGATTGATGGCGAGGAAGAGGCGCATTTATCTGCCCTGGGTGTCTTGATGAACGGGCTTGCGGCGGGTAACAGCAACGCGCCCTGTTTGATTGGCGATTACGGCGGAGGTTCTCTTGAATTGATCTTGCTCGAAGGTGGCAAGGTCAAGGACAAGGCCAGCGTGCCACTGGGATCTCACCGCCTGCACGCCATTAAAACCCGCGAAGCACGTCTGGCGTCAATTGACGAGCATTTGAATAAAGTCGCCTTTTTAAAAGGACTTTCGGGTGTTGATTTTTATGCGCTGGGCGGGGCCTGGCGCTCGATGGCCAAGGCGCATATGCACATGGTCAGCCATCCGCTTAAGGTGCTTGACCATTACGCGATAGAAGGCCGCAAGGCGCTGGAATTTTCCGGTCTGATGTCACGCCAGAG
>JBEIPH010000073.1:0-5650 GCA_040377115.1 Micavibrio sp.
AATACCTATGAGGGTACGCACGATATCCACGCGCTGATCCTAGGGCGTGCCATCACGGGTATCGCGGCATTTAGCTAAGATCCTGATTTAAAATATTAAAACCAATAACCCGCGACAGCTTTGATTGTCTTTTTTGGGGCAATCGGGTATACTATTTTCATGGTTCAAAACACAGATCCAATGCTGCTTGCCGCAGCAGCCGAGCGCGCCTTGTTGTGCAAACACACCTATCTGTTTGACAGCGCGCCGCCGCCTGAAGGCTGGCACGTCGTGCTCAGTTCCAACGATCTTCCAAAATCAAAAACCGGTTTTTTTGGCGCCGTCTATGCTCAAAAAGATCCTGCTGGCGGCCCTGACAGGCATGTGATTGCCATGCGCGGCCTTAACGACCGCGCTGATCTGAGCTCGATCTTTGCCGTTTATGCACGCCGCCTGCCCCCGCAACATAACGAGGCTGTTGATTTCATCAACACGGCTTGTGAAAAACTTGGCCTTGATATGGGCGATGTTGAATTGACGGGACATTCACTGGGTGGCTATCTGTCCCGCACAGTGGGGCGCAGCCTGCCGGTAAAAAAGATCTGGTCGTTTTCAAGCCCGGGACCAGCGGTTAAAGTCCATCGCGCCCTTGAAAAAGCCTTTCCGCACTTAACTTCAGATGACCGTTTTGTGCATGTGCGCTCGCCCAATGATATCCTTGGGCTGTTGGGTGTGGATGAGGAAAAAACCATCGAGATTACCGGCCTGAAACTGCCCCATGATATTGCGATGATCGGCCAGCACCTTTTCAAGGCCAGCGGCAATCACGAAAAGAAAAGCCACTTGTTCACGCCCAAGCGCGACACGGCCTCAACCGCCTTTAATCTGGCGAACAAGGTTGTCATGTCGTGCGAAAAGCTTTCGCGTTCGCTGAGGAAAATATCCCTCAGCGGCCTAAAGCCCGCGCGTAGGCCTTCAAAATAAGATTAGAGAGATGGTGGTGGCGTAGGTGCTGTTGCCGCCGCAGGCGCCGTCGGCTGTACTTTGTTTACGAACACCTTGCCACGCGCTTCAATCGGCATGGTTACCTCAACAACACCGCGCCCGTCGGTTGACAACAAGCTGACGGTTTCCATCTGTCCACTGAGCGTGCCTGATGGTGGCAATGCCGTTGCAGCAGCAGCTGCAGCTGCAGCTGGCGCGCCTGGCTGTTGTGCTGCTGCGGGTTGCCCCTTTGCTGCGGCTTCGCGTGCGCGTTGTTCTGCCTCTGCGCGCAATTGCGCGGCAGGGATTTCGCGCGCTTCGAGGATGTTGCGCTCGAAGGGCCCGAAATCGATACCAAAAGATTTAATCTCGTAGGTCTTGCCGCGATCAAGGCGCCAGATAAGCGCATCGGTTTCTTCTTTTGATTTAAGATGCAGGCGCGAAGATTCATTCACAAAGCTGCCTGCATTTGTTTGCACAGTGTGGCTATATCCCTCGCCCGAAACATAATCGCGCTGCTGATCGGTGATTGTCACACGTTCGGTTTTAACCGTGCCGTAATTGTAATACCCAACACCGCCAACAGCGCCGATGGCCGCAACACCAAGGAACGTCTTGCGCAGGCCACCTTTGACCTTGTCACCAAAAGTTTTCTTTTTGCCGAAAGCGTATTTTTTAGCCATGGGTATTGCTCCGCGTGTTTAATCCGCCAGGGCGCAAGGAAAGGCCCGTCTGTTGAACAAAGAATTGATTGAAGCAGTCAAAGAGTATCAATGCAGGGACGGGCTGTCCATATGCATAATAGTTGCGCAAAAAGGTAATAAAATTAGAGGAGCAGCCGATCTTACTTGATGATCAGTCCGCCAGCGCCCATTTGGGCAGCCCAAAAGGCCTCGAGATCATTAAGCACCTTGTTCATGGTGTCCAGACGATCATCGGGCAGCTTGGCTTCAAACAGCTTTTGTTCGTGCAGTTTGTAAAGCTGTGTGATGCCTTCGTTAAGCTTGCGGCCCTTCTCGGTCAGCTTGACGCGCACCGAGCGTTTGTCGTGGATCGAGCGCTCTTGCGCCAGATAGCCGTTTTCAACCATCTTCTTGACATTGTAGGAAACGTTGGAGCCAAGGTAATAACCGCGCATCGTCAACTCGCCCACCGTCATTTCGTCGGTGCCGATGTTGTGCAAGATCATGCTCTGCACGTTGTTGATGTCAAAGATGCCCGCACGCTCAAGCTCAGACTTCAGCACGTCAAGAAACTGACGGTGCAGCCGTTCAATCAGCGTAATCGCATCATAGTAAGCGGTGCTCAAAACGAAACTCCCGATTCAACACTCAAACCACAGTGTAAAACAGGACAGGGCGGTTGCAAAGCCCTATAAAATCAGGTCATTTTCCCCAAGTGGCGCAAAAGCAGCTTCCACGTCGGCGTCGCGGACGTCTGAAACACGCGAGGGCTGCCACTGTGGCTGTCGATCCTTATCAATCAGGGCTGCGCGTATCCCTTCATAAAAGTCATGGCTTTTGACAATTGCCTGACTAAGACGGTACTCCATAGTCATAACACGGGCGAAGTGCAGGGTTTCACCACGGCGAATCTGGGCCAGGGCAATTTTAAGACTGGTCGGCGACATGCCGTACATCGCCTGCAGCGTGCTCAGGGCAAAATCGCTGCCCTCGGCTTCAAGCGCGGTTAAAATCTCCTCAATCGTATCATGACCAAAACAGTCATCGATCTGCGGGCGTACGGGCGCGATCAGGCTTTCGCCTGTTGGCTCGATGGCAAAACCGGCCACCAGTTCGTCTACACGATGATGGCTGTCCTTGCGACGGTCGGTTTTGTCACCGCCACCAAAATCCATGGCAACCAGCGCGTCTGTCAGGGCGGCAAAGTCTGCAGCCGGAACATAGTGCGTGGCAAAACCAATATAGATACAGTCAACAGGGCCAATCCGTTTGCTGGTCAGCGCCAGATAGACGCCTGTCTGGCCGGGGCAGCGCGGCAGGAAATATCCGCCACCAACATCAGGGAAAAACCCGATGCTTGTTTCAGGCATGGCAAACAAGGTGTTCTCGCTGATAATGCAATGCGACCCGTGGGCTGAAATACCCTTGCCGCCGCCCATGACAATGCCGTCGATCAACGAGATGTACGGCTTGGGGTAAGTGTGGATACGGTTGTTAAGCGTATATTCCTCGCGGAAAAAATCCTGCGCCAAAGACATCTGCTGCGGATCGCCGCTTTTAATCGCCAGCGCCACGGCCTTGACGTCACCACCCGAGCAAAAAGCGCGACCACCGCCACGCACCGCAACAACCTGCACCTGTGGATCGTTTTCCCACAACGCCAGCTGTTCATTCATGCGGCGCACCATATTGAGGGTCAGGGCGTTTAACGCCTGCGGCCGGTTGAGCGTGATCAGCCCCACCTGTCCTTTAATTTCGAATAAGACCTCGTCATTTTCAGCCATATTTTGTCCCTGTCGGCCTGTCTTGCCTAACGTTCTTTCTTGTGTAAAGGTAGAGCCATCCTGATTTAAAAACAAGGTTGTCCGCATCATCATGCAAAAGCCTGTCTTGCGACTACAAGCCAATACCAAAGGCCGCGACTTTGTTGTCGGCGACATCCATGGTTGTTTTGATATTCTTGACCGCGCGCTGGCCAGCGTTTCTTTTGATCCCACCAAAGACCGTCTGATCTGCGTTGGTGATCTGGTTGACCGTGGCCCGTATTCAGCGCGTGCGCTTGATTATATTCGCAAGCCCTGGTTTTACAGCGTGCGCGGCAATCACGAAGATATGTTCCTGCTGTGCCTGCGCAATGATTTTGTTGATAAAGCGATGGTCAATCAATTCCTGCCACACGGTTTTGGCTGGATCCTTGAAACACCCCTGCCCTTGTTGCGCCAGATCAAAGAGGCCTTTCTTAAATTGCCAACCGCCATTGAAATCGACAGCCCCGAGGGGCCTATCGGCTTCGTGCACGCAGACATCCCCAAGCAAATGAGCTGGCAACAGTTTTTGACAGCGCTTGAGCGCGGCAGTGCGACCGCCGCCAGCTGTGCTGCCTGGTCACGCGGACGTGTCCTGAAGGGTGATGCCAGTGGTGTTGAAGGTGCCCACCGTGTTTTCTTTGGTCACACCGTCGTTAAAGGTGCGCGCCAACTGGGCAACTGCTTTTTCATCGATACAGGCGGCGTGTTCCGTTACATGAACTGCGACAATCTGACCGACAAAATTAAAGACTATTTTCTGTGTGTGGCCGAAACCACGGCACCTGCCGCTGATATCCTTAAGCGCCCTGCACCAGACACAGATTTCATGGTCGCCATCAAAACGCCGGTTGCGCCAAAACCACCAGCGCCAAAACCGCCACGTCCCTGATTACGTCAGGATATCGTGCGCCACATACGACAGCGCCAAGGTCACCAGAAACAAAAATACATTCATCCACAGCGTGTCGCGCGGTGTCCAACTGGCTGCAGCCTGTGCGCTGTCAATGCGGCGTACACGGCCATCGGCTGCTGTGATTGTCCAATCGCAGCTTTCAACCTTCCAGAAGCCAATCAATAATAAAACCACGTTGATAATTGCAAAATGCTGCCATTGCAAAATACTGAACAAGGCAGGCACCGCCCCAATCAACAAAGAACTAACCCACGGCGCCAGCGTCCAGACAATCATCGCACAAACAGTAAGCAGACTGGCATTAGCCCATCCGCGCAGATTGACGTCTTCGGGGCGCAGGCGCGGCGGTTTGCTGTTGGGCAATGTGCGGCGATAAAAATGAAAGATCGCAAAGCTGACAAGGCACATGGCAATCAACCCCGCCAGATCAATCATGACCATAAAACCACGCTGGCAAAGAGCAGGCGCAAAGCCAAACCCACCCGCACAAAGCAGATCGGTTTTAAGCAAACGAATATCAAAGACAAAAAATTTGAGGGCCGAAACAAACATCAGCAGGAAAGAAGCCAAACGCAATCCCGCTCGCTGACGGTATATGCCACGTTTAAGCGCGAATAAACCAAACACAAAAAGCAACGGTGCCAGCGCAAAGTACAGCAGCTTGGCAAACGGGATACAGTAAAACCAGCAAAGCATCAGCATGGGCCGGACTTTCTTGGTAAAATAATCTTCCTTTCGACTATGCCAGATTGTTTGCAAAGGCGCAGCCGCCCCTTTTTGACTTTTCCACCAAGGTCAGCCATCCTGTAGGGGTATGAACACTAAATTACATAACAATATTGAGATCATTGGCTACGACTGTGGCTGGGGTTGTGCTGATTACGGTTGCGAAGACGGGCCCGATGCCGTCAGCGCCGATCGTCTGTTGGCAGCACTGTCAACATCCGGTCTATCCGCCACATGGCAAGGATCACTTGGCCTGCGCGCGCTTGGCGACCACGCGCGTCTTAAAGACAAGCAATCAACCCTGCCGCTTGTCACAAACGCCCTCACCCGTCTGTCTTCTGCGACAGCCGCCAGCATCAAGGCTGGAAAGCTGCCAATTGTTCTGGGTGGTGACCATTCATGCGCCATTGGCACATGGTCAGGGATTACCAGCGCCCTTCAATCAAGCGGCAAATTCGGCTTGATCTGGATTGACGCCCACATGGATTGCCACACCGACCAAACAGCCCACGAAGGCAAATGGGGCGGCTGGTGGCATGGCCAACCCGTGCCGGCAC
>JBEIPH010000203.1:0-3326 GCA_040377115.1 Micavibrio sp.
GCTCGGCAACCGGGGTTGCCGCCTCGGCATTTGTTATCCCGAAATCACCGAGATGCAAGTGCGAGCGATTTTTCAAGCCGCCGCCAAGGACGGTAACGAAGCTGGGGCAGAATCCTTTGACGCAGGAAAAATCCTTGTTGCAGGTCGACTGGTCAATCTGGTGTTTCCGGCCGAATTCCGTTTCGACGGGGGCAATGGACAGACAGTTCGATTGTTTGCCGCAATCGCCGCAGCCTTCGCAGACGCGTTCGTTGATAATCACGCGCTTGGCGGGGTCGACCATCAGGCCGCGCTTGCGACGGCGGCGCTTTTCAGCGGCACAGGTCTGGTCATAGACGAGGATGCTGGTGCCGGTTACCTCGCGCAGGCTGCGCTGCACGCTATCAAGATCATCGCGGTGCGAGATAGCAACGCCAGCGGGGAAGGCTTTTTGTGTTTTGTATTTTTCGATATCGGCGGAAACAACGTGGACCTTCACAACGCCCTCGGCCAGCAGCTGGTCAACCATCTGTTGTACGCTTAATTGGCCATCGACATGCTGGCCGCCTGTCATGGCGACGGCGTCGTTGTAGAGGATTTTATAGGTGATGTTGATGTTGGCGGCCACCGCGGCGCGGATAGCCAAAAGACCCGAGTGGAAATAGGTGCCATCGCCAAGGTTGGCAAAGACATGTTTTTCTGAGGTGAAGGGGGCCTGGCCAATCCATGGCACGCCCTCGCCACCCATCTGGGTGAACATATAGGTATCGCGGTCCATCCACATCGCCATGTAATGGCAACCGATGCCAGCCAGCGCGCGGCTGCCCTCTGGCACGCGGGTGGAGGTGTTGTGCGGGCAGCCCGAGCAGAAGTAAGGCATGCGCACGACAGGTGCCGGCGTTGATTTTACCGCCGCATGATTTTCAATGGCGTTCAGACGTGCAGCAAAGCTGTCAACATCCGCGCCATTCTCGCGCAGGCATTTCAGGATAGCGCTCGCGATTTGTGCGGGTGAAAGTTCATAGGTTTCAGGCAAAAGCGGTGCGCCTTGCGCATCTGTCTTGCCGCTGATTTTGGGGCGTTTGTCGGCCGACAGGTTAAAGAGCTGCTTTTTGATCTGTTCTTCGATCAGGCCGCGTTTTTCTTCGGCGATCAGCAGATGTTTGCTTTCGCTGGCAACGCGTGCAATACCCACAGGTTCAAGGGGCCATGTGAGGGCGATTTTGTAAACGGCAATGCCCATTTCCTCGGCGCGCTTGCGGGTGATGCCAAGGTCTTCAAGTGCCTGCAGGGTGTCCATCAGCGCCTTGCCGGTGGCGACAATCGTCAGGCGTTTTTGCGCTGGATTGATGATGTAGTGATCAAGCTTGTTGGCGCGCGCATAAGCTTGCGCCGCGGGGAGCTTGAAGTTAATCAGGCGTTCTTCTTGTGCGACGGGCGGATCATACCAACGGATGTTCAAGCCCTCGGCGGGCATGGCGAAATCGGTTGGTGTGATAAAATTAAGCGCAAAAGGATCAGTGTTGACCGAAGCGGAGCTGTCGGCAAAATCGCTGATAACTTTAAAGCCCGTCCAGCAACCGCTGTAACGCGACATAGCAATACCGTGCAGACCGAGGCTTAGGGCGTCTTCGATACCGGCGGGATGCAGCACGGGGATCATGCAGTGAACAAAGGCGTGTTCTGACTGATGCGGGAAAGTGGATGATTTGCAGGCGTGGTCGTCACCAGCCAGTGCCAGCACGCCGCCGTTTTTGGCGGTACCTGCACCGTTTGCATGTTTGAGCACGTCGGTTGAACGGTCAACGCCGGGGCCTTTGCCATACCAGACGCCAACCACGCCGTCATACTGCGCACCAGGCCCAAGGGCCAGTTGCTGGCTGCCCCAGACGGCGGTGGCGCCGAGGTCTTCGTTGATGCCAGGAACGAATTTGATGTGATGTTCATCAATCAGTTTGCCTGCTGATTTGATCGCCATGTCGAGCGCACCAAGCGGTGAGCCGCGATAGCCGGAAATAAAGGTGCCGGTTTTAATGCCGCGTGCCTGATCCAGCTGATGCTGCATCATCGGAATACGCACAAGTGCCTGCAGACCGTTCAGATAAATACGGCCTGATTTCTGGATGTATTTGTCATTCAGCGTGACAGCGGCGGCGGTGGTCTGTGTCTTCATTACAGGCGTCGGCTCCGGCTTCGTGTTGATTCTTTAGATACGTGGCCCGCACACAAGGTAGGGGGTGGCGCACCTTTGGGCAACCATCTTCGCGCAAGTTTATTACTTAATCGTTATTATACATAATATTTACAGCAATTTGGCTGATTGTGCTTGCCTAGGCCAGTCAGGCAGGCGTATAACATGAGCCCTGAGCCGCCATTTTATGGCATAGAAACCTTTGGATGAATTGAAGGAAGGGGTGATTACCATCGTACAGGTCATCGTACGCGATAACAACGTCGACCAGGCTTTGCGCGCATTAAAGAAAAAAATGCAGCGCGAAGGGCTGTTCCGCGAAATGAAACTGCGCCGCCACTATGAGAAACCTTCTCAGAAAAAAGCACGCGAGAAGTCGGAAGCCGTCCGTCGTTATCGTAAGCTAGAGCGTAAACGCAAAGAACGCGACGGCGAATAAAATCTCACCCCATATCGAGATTTGAAAAACCCCTGAAGTATTCTTCAGGGGTTTTTTTATTGTCAGGGCTTGGGTCCGTTCTTGCTGCTCGGGCCGCCATTGCGCACCAAGGGTTCAGTGGCGCGGACAAGATATTCCGCAGCCGTTGGGTCAATCTTTTTCAGATCAGGTAATAGTTTGCGACGAACCTCTGCGTGATAGTCATTCAGCCATGCGATTTCTTCGGCTGTCAGCAGGGCGGGTGCGATGAGGTTTTGATCAATCGGTGCCAAAGTGAGCGTTTCAAAGCCAAGGATCTTTTTACCCGCGGCGTCTTTTTCACCTGTATCAACCACCACCAGCAGGTTTTCAATACGGATACCGTATTCGCCTGATTTGTAATAGCCGGGCTCGTTGGATAAAATCATGCCGGGCATCAGTGGCACGGTGTTTGAACGTGGCGAGATACCCGCAGGCCCTTCGTGCACGGAAAGATAGCTGCCAACGCCATGGCCTGTGCCGTGGGCGTAATCAAGCCCGATTTCTTTCAGGGCTGCGCGCGCCTTAACGTCCAGCACGTCACCCGTGGTGCCCTCCGGGAAGCGGCTGAGGGTTACCTGAATATGCCCTTTGAGCACGCGGGTGTAGCGGTCGCGCATTTCTTCGTTAACCTGATCAACGGCAACGGTGCGGGTAATGTCGGTTGTGCCATCCAGATACTGCGCACCGCTATCCACC
>JBEIPH010000243.1:0-2716 GCA_040377115.1 Micavibrio sp.
CAGGCCCATGACCATCCCCATATTGATAAAGGCGTAAAATGAGAAATTAACAATCAGCCCCAGCGACAACAGGCGGCCAAATTGGCTTTGGTTGCTATAGGCCATGACATAGCCATAGATGATGATGGCCGCAAACAGCGCCATCAGGAACAAGCCGCCCACCAGCCCCCATTCCTCGGTATAAAGGGTGAAAATAAAGTCTGTTTGTTTTTCAGGCAGGAAGTTCAGGCTGCTTTGCGTCCCCTGCAAAAAGCCCTTGCCCGTTACACCGCCCGACCCAAGGGCAATTTTTGACTGGGTGATGTGATAGCCCGCACCCAACGGATCACGCTCGGGGTCCAGAAACGTCAACACACGCTCGCGCTGATAGTCGTGGAGCAAGTTCCACAAGATCGGCACCGCAGCAGCAGCCGAGGCAAAAACCACCCCGAACATCCAATAGCTGACCCCCGCCAACCAGAACATGGCCCCCGCCGCCAGTGTGATTTTCACCGCCGTGCCAAGATCAGGCTGGATCGCCACCAGCAAGATCGGTAAGGCGATCAAGGCAAGGGGACGCAGCAAAAAGAGGGGATTACGCACATCATCAACCGTTGCGCCATGAAAAAGACGGGCCAGTGCCAGCACGGTTGCAATCTTCATAAATTCAGAAGGCTGCAGCTGCATAAAACCAAGGTTGATCCAGCGCTGCGCACCCATGCCGATATGACCGGCAATATCAACATAGACCAGCATCAGCGCCACAATCGCATAAAGCGGATAGGCCAGTTTCATCCAGATGCGGATATCAATAAAGGCCGCCACGATCAACACGCCAAGGCCCAGACAAAAACGGAAAAGATGCTGACCCGCCCATGGTTCAAAACTGCCGCCAGCAGCGGAGTAAAGCGAGGCCACGCCAACGCCAGCCACCATGCACAACAGCAACAAGAAAGACCACCGGATGCTGGTCAGTTTTTCAAGCGGGCTTAGACGGTCGCGCCCGTGGCTCATCATCTGGCGCATGATCATGGCTGACCTCCTGCCGCTTTGGCTGCAGCGTCTTCACCCACGGCGGCGGCCGTTGCGTCGTCAACGGTGCGAATGCGGCGCGGGTCGCGACGCTGGGTGGCGGCAAGAATATCGCGCGCAATGGGGGCTGCCGCACGGCTGCCACCCACACCATGTTCAATAACAACGCTGACCACATATCGGGGGTCTTCGACGGGGCCATAGCCAACAAACAGCGCGTGGTGGCGTTGGCGCCACGGCAAATCTTCGTTTTTAATACCAGCAGCGCGTTGGGCCGCCGTAATGCGCCTGACCTGTGCTGTACCGGTTTTGCCACCCATGGAAAAACCTTCTTCCTTGATTTTGGAGGCCGCTGCTGTGCCGCGATCGCCATTTACAACGGCGTCCATGCCGCGCTTGACCAGTTCAAGATGGCTTTTTCTAAACTCAAGATCTTCCCATTTCGGGATTTTGTTGCCTTCTTCCTCAATTGACCTGATCAACACCGGTTTAACGCCAAGCCCGCCATTCACCAGCCGCGCGGTCATGGTGGCCAGCTGCAAGGGTGTGGTTAAAACCTGCCCCTGACCGATGGCAACGTTAAGGGTTTCACCTTGATGCCAGCTTTCGCCACGCACGCGGCGTTTCCATTCGCGATCGGGCATCAAGCCGCCACCTTCGCCCGGAATATCAAAGCCAAGTTTTTCACCCATGCCCAGCCTGCGGCCCATGCGCGCAATCGCATCAACGCCAATGCGTCGGCCGACATCATAAAAATAACTGTCACAAGACTGTTCAAGCGCATCGACCATATTCATGTGGCCGTGGCCGCCGTCTTTCCAGCAGTGGAATTTATCTTTGCCCAACATGTAATGGCCCGGGCAATAAACACGCGCATCGGGGCTGATGCCCGCCTCAAGCGCTGCCATGGCGGTGACCATTTTGAAGGTCGAACCCGGTGGGTATTGGCCCGACACCGCTTTGTTGGTTAGCGGATTGGTTTCATTGGCCTGCAATTCCTCCCAGATATCGGCGGGAATACCGCGGGAGAAAAAGTTTGGATCATAACTGGGGTGGGAGCACAGCGCATAAACTTCGCCAGTGGCGGCATCCATCACCACGGCTGATCCGCTTTTTTCGCGCATCAGAATTTCCTGACACTGCATTTGCAAATCAGCATCAAGCGTCATGGTCATGCGCTTGCCTTTTTTAGGCGCGATGTTATCAAGTTCGCGGATTTCGCGGCCAACCACGTTTACTTCGGCGCGGGTGCGCCCCGCAACGCCGCGCAGGGTTTCATCGTATTTTTTCTCGACCCCGATTTTGCCGATACGAAAGCCAGGGATCATCATGATCGGATCATCCGTCAGCTCGCCTTTTGACACACGCCCAACATAGCCGATGATATGGGCGGTGGCCTCGCCCAAGGGATACGACCTGATCTCGCCCTCATCCACAGTCACACCGGGCAGGTCTGGCAGGTTTGATTCAATCTTGGCCATGTCTTCCCAGCCGAGGTTTTCTTTAACCAGAACAGGCGTGAAGGCGCGCTGTTTTTTAACTTCCGCCAAAATGGCTTCTTTTTCGGCATCGGTGACGGGGATAAGGGCGGCCAAGGCCTCAAGGGTTTCTTTGGTCTTGCCACCGGTTTGCTCGGCGACCATAAAGGTGCGGAAATTTTGGGTGTTGATGGCAAGCGGCACGCCAAAGCGGTCCATGATTTCGC
>JBEIPH010000168.1:0-3974 GCA_040377115.1 Micavibrio sp.
AACAACGTGAAAACAAGCAGATTTGCTTTTACGGGGTAGTATGAAATGGACGAATACAAGAACGCTGACGACGTGGTGCGGCAATCCCGCCCCGACATTCCTGTAACCTGCTTTCGGCCCCAAGCCCTTGCAGATGCTGCCCGCTGGTTTCAGTCCAGCATTCCGGGCAAGGTTCTCTATGCCGTAAAGGCCAATCCGGCCCCTTACGTGCTTGAAGGCCTCTATGCGGCTGGCGTGCGCCATTTTGACGCAGCTTCCGTGGCAGAAATCGAACTGGTTAAAAAGCATGCCCCAGGCAGCTTTATTGCCTTCATGCACCCTGTCAAAAGCCGTCAGGCCATCGAGCAAGCTTACTTTGATCATGGCGTGCGCGATTTCTCCTTTGACAGCATGGCCGAGCTTGAAAAAATCACAGCCTCAACCGGCGGGTCAAAAGACCTTGGCCTGTTGCTGCGCCTTTCTGTACCTAACTCCACAGCCGAACTGCCGTTGGCAGATAAATTTGGCTGCCCGCCGTCACAAGCCGCCCTGCTGCTCAAGGCCGCACGCAAGTCTGCCAAGCGTCTGGGCATCTGCTTTCACGTCGGATCACAGACGATGGATCCTGACACCTATCGCAATGCTTTGGCGATTGTTGGCAGCATTCTGCGCAGCATTCCGCGCACCAAGGTTGATATCATCGATATCGGCGGCGGTTTCCCGTCTGCCTATCCCGGTATGGAACCGCCTGCGCTTGATACCTACCGCGCCGCCATCACCGCCGGCCTTTTGACCCTGCCCCACCCCGACCGTTACGAGTTGTGGTGCGAGCCAGGCCGCGCGCTTGTCGCTGAAAGCGCGTCAACTGTCGTGCGTGTTGACCTGCGCAAGGACGATGTTCTTTACATTAACGACGGAACCTATGGCAGCCTGTTTGATGCAGGCCGCCAACTGGGCTTCCGTTACCCGGTTCGTCTTATCCGTCCGACGCCGGGGGGCACTGATGCCGCTCTCAAGCCGTTTCGTTTCTACGGCCCGACTTGCGACAGCATCGATTATATGCCCGGTCCCTTCTACCTGCCCGAAGACGTGCGGGAGGGGGATTACATCGAAATCGGCCAACTTGGTGCCTATGGCAACGCCATGCGCACCAACTTCAACGGCTATTACGATCACATGATCGTTTCCGTCGAAGACGCACCGATGATGTCGATGTATGCCGGCCAGTCGCCTGACAGTGAAACGACGGATCAACCAGCCGCCCTGATCAGCGCAGCTTAATCTTGTAAAACAGCCAGAAAAAGCTTGCCCGCCGACAGCGGACATGCTTCGTTATGGCCACTCAATTCAACCTTCACCAGCCAAGGACAATACCCCATGAAAACCGCTGCAAAAAGCAACCTGAAATCCATCAAAACCAAGCCACAGCCCAAAAGCAACCGCAAGGCTGTGTTGCTGAGCAACCCTGTCGAACATATCGACATCAAAAAATTCGATGCCCGCCCGATTGTAAAGGCGATGGGCAAAATGTCCTTCACCAGCCGTGATCTGTCACGCGCGAGCGAAATTTTCAACACCATGCTGAAAGACAAAGGTGCAACCTCTATCCTGACACTGGCGGGTTCGACCTCAGCTGGTGGCTGTATGGATCTCTATACCGAGATGGTCAAAAACAACATGGTTGACGTGATCGTTTCAACCGGTGCGTCTATCGTTGATATGGACTTCTTTGAGGCGCTGGGCTTTAAACACTACCAAGCCGACAGCCAGGTTGATGACCGTGACCTGCGCGACCTTTACATCGACCGCATCTATGACACCTACATCGATGAAGAAGACCTGCAAGCGGTTGACCACACCATCTACAAAATCGCTAACACCCTTGAACCCCGCGCTTACTCCAGCCGCGAATTCATCTGGGAGATGGGCAAATACCTCACCAAGCACGCGAAAAAGAAAAACTCGCTGGTACAGGCTTGCTACGAAAAAGGCGTACCGATTTTCTGCCCCGCCTTCACCGACAGCTCGGCTGGTTTCGGTCTGGTGCTGCACCAAGTGAAAAACCCCAAGGCACACATGACAATCGACAGCATCGCTGACTTCCGCGAACTCACCGACATCAAAATCGCAGCTGGCACAACCGGCCTGCTGATGATTGGCGGCGGCGTGCCCAAAAACTTTGTGCAGGACACCGTTGTCTGCGCAGAAATCCTCGGCCACAAAGACGTTGAAATGCACAAATACGCCATTCAGGTTACCATCGCCGATGTGCGTGATGGCGCTTGCTCGTCCTCAACCCTCAAGGAAGCTTGCAGCTGGGGCAAGGTTGATCTTGCCATGGAGCAAATGGTATTTGCCGAAGCAGGATCGGTTATGCCGCTGCTGGCATCGGATGCGTACCACCGCAAGCATTGGAAAACACGCAAGGCGCGTAACTGGGCCAAGCTGTTCACCAAAAAGAAGTAAGGATACGCACCATGCAATTCATGACTGCTGAAAACGGCTTTTTGGGTCTGAGCAAAGTTGACGCCGTGGCACCTGCCAAGGCCGAGGCTGTTATCATTCCATTTGGTCTTGAAAACTCGGTATCTTATGGCGGCGGCACGGCCAAAGGCCCACAAGCCATGATCACCGCCAGCCATCAGGTCGAGCTGTTTGATGATGAATTCTGGTGCGAACCTTTCCGTCACTACGGCGTTGCCACAGCCAAGCCGGTCAAGATCGCCAAGCCAATCGCCAAAGCACTTGACCAGCTTGAAGGCGAAGTTGAAGCCGTGCTGAAAGCCGGCAAATTCCCCTTCGTTTTCGGCGGCGAACATTCAATCACCGCTGGCGCGATCCGCCCTTATGCCCGTCGCTACAAAGATCTGGTGGTGCTGCATATCGATGCACATGCCGACCTGCGTGATGGGTATGACGGTGAACATTACAGCCACGCGGCAGCACTGCGCCGTGTGCTTGATCACAAAAACGTCAGCCTTGTATCTTTTGGCATTCGCAATATCTCACAGAGCGAAATCCCGTTCCTTGAGAAAAACAAAAACCGCGTCAAGATTTTCTGGGCGCGTGATATGGCGAAGTGGGATTACAAGGACATCGTCAAGCGTTTCAAAGACCGCGATGTTTACGTGACCTTTGACATCGATGGCTTTGATGCCAGCATGATCCCCGCCACCGGCACACCAGAGCCAGGCGGCTTGTTCTGGAACGACGCCATGAAGCTGATCCGCAGCGTGGCCGAGGTTTCAAACATTGTTGGTGCGGATGTCAACGAACTTGCGCCCAAGCCAAACATGCATGGCTGTGATTTCCTTGCCGCCAAACTGGCGTACAAAATCCTCAGCTATGCGTTCCTTGTCAGCAAGCAGCGCAAATCTGCAAAAAAGAAAAAGAAAGCCGCCTAAAGGCGGGAGAGGTCATATTTCAATATGATTGGGGTGTTTGACAGCGGCTTTGGCGGGCTTACCATCCATCGCGCGCTTGTCGACACCCTGCCCGATCAAGATTTTGTCTATCTTGGCGATAACAAAAACGCACCCTACGGCACCCGCCCACCTATCGAGGTATTAAACCTCACCTGTGCGGGGCTTGAACGCCTTTTTCAGGAAGGCTGCCAGTTGGTTGTTGTTGCTTGTAACACCTCCTCGGCTGTTACCCTGCGCTGGATCCAGCAACACTGGCTGCCCATCCGCAACAAGGACGGCATCAAAAGAAACGCGCTGAGCATTATCGTGCCAACGATTGAATCTGCCACCGGCCTGTCGTGGAATGAAACCTGTGCCGAAAGCCGCGACAACACAACCATTGCTGTTTTTGCGACAACGCGCACGGTTGAATCTGACGTCTACCCCTTTGAGATCAAAAAACGCCGCCCTGATATTCGCGTGGTGCAACAGGCCTGCCCCGATCTTGCCTCGGCCATTGAAAATGACGCATCGACCGATGTTTTACGCAGCCTTGTGCGCAGCTATGTCAGCGCGCTGAAAGAAGCCCCC
>JBEIPH010000035.1:0-7250 GCA_040377115.1 Micavibrio sp.
ATAATTTAGCAGTGTCTTTTTTGTTGACATAATAATTTGATTTCGCTAGATTGTTTTCTATCTCAACGCATTATAAGCCAATAAGCGACGAAACACCCATGACAGACAAACCAGCCAAAAAGAAACCCGGTATCGCCAAAAAGGCCGAACGCAAGTTTTTCCACTACTTCAACGACAAAAGCAAAGGGCGTCGCGCTGTATTCATGGGCATGCTGGCTGTTGCCCCCACCTACTTTGTTTCAGGCGTTTTTAACGAGGACGCTTCCACCCAGCGCGCCAATAACCAGACCGCTGTGGTCAGCATGCAGAACTATGAGCGCGAGATCGATGGCCTGACGCGCGTAACGCCCACAGCCCCTGCCAGCACAGTTGAACAACGTGCCACAGACCTTGCCACACGCGTTATCCTTGACCGCAATTTATCCGAAAACGATAAATACCGTCTTTCTGTGCGCTTCCTTGAGCGCACGAACATGCCTGAAAGCTCAACGGCTGAAAGCCTGTTTGAACGCGCCGCCGTCAGGGCGCCTTATATCCAAAATAATCTGTCCGTCAGTTACAACGACCCGCGCCTGACCGGTGTTAGCAACGTCGATAAAGCAAAACATGTGCTGAACGAGTCTTTTATGAGCTCCCTCTACGACAAAGGTAGCGACTATTTTATCGCGTATTTCCTCTTCTTCAGCTTCTTTGAGCTGCGCGCACGCCGCGTGCTGCAAAAAGGCCGCGAGAAAGACGACAAGCTAAAGCAGGAAGTGCGCACAGAAACAGCCGAAGAAAAACTCGCCCGCCTGAAAGAGCTTATTACGCCCAAAAACGATGGCGGCGGCCCCAAACCAAAATAAAAGAATAATCAGGGGCGCTTAAATTCGCCCGCATAAAGCGACAGAGCGCTTTTTTCGTGGAATTCCACCACGCAATTGCCGCCTTTGGCCTTGGCGTTCAGCATGGCCGTTTTGGCATGATCAACTGCCTTTTCACTGCTTTCGTGCTGATGCGCCTCGGCAATCCCCAGCGATACCGTTAAACCAAGCTTATCACCACCAGCAAGCAGTACTGGATTGTCTTCAACCTGATGGCGCAGGCGGTCCATCACCGCGCACGAGTCCATAAATTCGATATGCTTCAGGATGATCAGATATTCGCCACCGCCCAGATAATAGGCATCATCAAACGAGCGCAGCGAAGACGCCACCAGACCGCCTATGGCAGCATAAACACTGTCCAGCTGTCGACGGTTATAGCGGGTGGATAACTCGCCCAGATTATCAATGCCGATACAGGCCACGTTATAAGGCGTGCCTTTGCGGTCAAAACGGTCTTGCTCGCGCTTAAGCTCTGCACGCAAGCCGGAAACAGTGCGCAATCCGGTCAAGGTATCAACAGACCCAGCGCTGTCAGCTAGATCCTGATGCAGCCTGCGAATTTGTGACACATAGCTATCAAAGCCGATCGCCAAACGGTCATACAGCGCCAGCGGCAGTGGGCCGGCGGGTGCCGCGGCAATTTCTTGTGACAAGGTTGTAAGGTCGCCAAAACTTTGTGACAGACGCTCGACAATCTTGGCATCGATCGTGCCGCGTTTCACTTCCTGCTGGCACCAGGCAAGCAATGTTGTGGGCGGTGTTGCGCTATCATCTGCCCCTTGTGCGGCTGCTTCCGGATAAAAACGGCGGCGCAAAAGACTGGTGCGCCATTCGTTGAGCGCTTCAATCTCGCTGACAACGGCATCGGTCGAAATAATATTTGAATAGCTAACCGCCATGCGGCATCCCCTGAAATATTATTTCAAGAGTATCGCAGGCCAAAGGTTTAGACAACCCACTCTTTTTGCATTTGATCGAGCGTATTAGAACCAATCGCTGACCGCACATCGCGCATAAGCCTGTTCATCGTATATACGTTATGGATCGATAAAAGCTGCATCCCCAGCCCCTCACCCACGCGGAAAAGATGGTGGATATAACCACGGCTGTGGTTAAGGCAGGCATCGCAGCCACAGGTGGCATCAACAGGATCCTGATCGCGCATGAATTTGGCGTTGCGCAGGTTCAGGCGCTCTTTGGGTGCGCCCTTGACCATGGCCCAGCCATGGCGCGCCATACGGGTTGGCGACACGCAATCAAACGTATCAATACCGCTGCGCACATTGCTGAATACGTCGATAAAGCTGCCGATACCCAGCAAATGCACAGGGCGGTCAGGATGGATATGGGCAGAACACATCGCCACCACTTCGTACATCTGTTCTTTGTGGCTGCCCAATGATCCGCCAATTGCGGTCGCAAAAAAGTCGCGGTCGCGCGTATATTCACAAGACTGCTGGCGGAGGTCAGGATAAACACCGCCCTGCACAATCCCGTACATTTTTTGTTTACCGTTATCGCCGCGTTTCCATTCAGCCAATGAGCGGTCGCCCCAGCGCATGCTCATTTCCATCGACTTGGCGGTATAGTCACGATCAACGTGAAATGGCGTGCATTCATCAAGCTGCACGATCAGATCCGCCCCCAGCTTGCGCTGGATATCAATTGACAGCTCTGGGGTCAGGTGGAACATACGGCCATCCAGATAGGACTGGAAAGTCGCGCCCTCTTCGGTGATTTTCAGGATGGATTTGTTTTTGATACGGTTGCCGCGGCCTTTGATTTCATCCGCCACCGATCCGTAACCAAGCGAGAAAATCTGAAACCCGCCACTGTCGGTAAAAATCGGGCCATCCCAGTTCATGAATTTATGCAGACCGCCCATATCGGCAATCAGATCAGGCCCAGGTGACAGCATCAGGTGATAGGTATTGGACAAGATGATATCTGTTTTTGCCTGACGCAGCTGGGCTGACGACAGGCCCTTCACGCTGGCTTTTGTACCGCAAAAGATAAAATTCGGCGTTTCAATGCTGCCATGCGGCGTGGTGTAAACGCCGGTGCGCGCATACGAATTTGGGTCGCGATGGGTGATTTCAAAAGCAAAAGTCATCTTGGTATCCTGACATCAAAAAAGGCGGGGATGCCCCGCCTTTTTTAAAGAAATATTCTGCAAGCGATTAAGCGGCTTTTTTCTTAGGCGCTGCGCGCTTTGCTGCTTTCTTTGCTTTTTTCACTGCCTTGGCAGGAGAAACAGCACGACGCTTTTTAGCAACTGGCTTGGCAGGTGTGCCTTGCTTTTCGATCAGCTGCTTGCGCAATTTGCGCAGAACTGGGTTCAGCTTGGTTGGAGCCGTGCCGAGCAGGAAAGCATCGATACCGCCCTTGTGTTCAACCGTGCGGATACCGTGCGTTGTGGCAGATACCTTGATGTTCTTTTTCAGACCAACGCTGAAAAAAGAAACGTCCTGCAGGTTTAGCAGAAAGCGGCGCTTGGTTTTGTTGTTAGCGTGAGAAACGCTATTACCAACCTGTGGGCCTTTGCCGGTGATTTCGCAACGTCTTGACATGATCTTAGGTCCTTAACTTTTAATCGGCCTGCGCCAAATTTTTGTTTAACGGCCTGCGCCTTGCCCCTTTGGCATGGCTGCAAAACCGTCAGGGCGTGAACATATGTAATATGATGATAAAGGTCAAGAAATTAAATACTGCAAAGCTTTTATGGTTTTCCGTAATATTTTAAATTTCCTTTTGTCACAAAGCTTTTAAAGGCTAGATTGTCAGAACCTTATTTTTCACTGCAAAACAAGGACTTTAGCCATGGCCAAAAAACCTGCCAAAAAGCCCCCCGCCCTGCGTCTTTCTACCCCGCCTGCCCTGCTGGCGCGCAAGGCTGCTGACAGCATTGCCATCACACCGGTCGCAGCGGCTGCTTTTGATTCATGGTTGAAGTCGCAAGATGCACGCACCAAGCAATGGGTGCAGGCCAGCGGTTTTAAAGGTGGCGCGGGTAGCCTGCTGAATATTCCCGACGACAAGGGAAAAATCGCACGCGTGCTGTTTGGCACCGGATCAGACGATAGTCTTTACACCTATGCCGACCTGCCCGCCCGCCTGCCCGCCAACAAAGGTGGCTATTATATTGATGCGAAAATTGACAGCGAACGCGCTGACCAGATCGCGCTTGGCTGGTTGCTTGGCTGTTATCACTTTGGTGCTTATAAATCATCCGGTGAAAAAACTTTCGCCACCCTCGTCTGGCCAGAAACGGCTGACAAGAAAAGCGTTCAGGCCACGGCCGAAGCTGTCTGGCTGGTGCGCGACATGGTGAATATTCCACCAAACGACCTTGGCCCCGCTGAAATCGCAATCGCTGGCAAAAAAGTTGCCGATCGCTTTAACAAGGCAAGCGTCAAAGTAATCGTTGGCGATGATCTGCTTAAAAAGAATTACCCAACCATCTATACCGTGGGCAAGGCCAGCCCGCGCGAACCCCGCCTGATCGACATCCGCTGGCCCAACAAGGGCAAGCCAAAAGTAACGCTGGTGGGCAAAGGCGTCGCCTTTGACAGCGGCGGTCTTGATATCAAACCTTCAAGCGCCATGGCGCAAATGAAAAAGGATATGGGCGGTGCCGCGCACGTTCTGGGTCTGGCGCACATGATTATGTCGGCCAATCTGCCGATTGATTTGCGCGTACTGATCCCTGCTGTTGAAAACAGTGTTGATGGCAAAAGTTTCCGCACCAGTGACGTTATCAAAACCCGCAAGGGAATTACGGTAGAAGTCGGCAACACAGACGCCGAAGGCCGCCTGATCCTGTGCGATGCACTGGCCGAAGCCTGCAACGACAAACCAGATCTGATCATTGATTTTGCCACCCTGACAGGTGCAGCACGCGTGGCGCTTGGCCCCGACCTGCCCGCCATGTTCAGCAATGACGACAAAGTTGCCAACGAACTGTTGGAATCAGGCATTCGCGTACAAGACCCCATGTGGCGTCTGCCCCTGTGGCCTGGTTATAAAGACGCACTTGGCAGCAAGATTGCCGACACCAGCAGCACAGGTGGCCAAGCTGGTGCGATTACGGCAGCCCTTTTCCTTGAAAAGTTCATTACGCCCAAAACACCATGGGTTCATATTGATACCTTTGCCTGGAACAACGGCAACCGTCCCGGCCGCCCTGATGGTGGCGAGGCTCTGGGCATGCGCGCCAGCTTTGATATGATCAAGCGCCGCTACACCGCCGCCCCCGCCAAAAAGGCAAAACCGGCTGCAGCAAAAGGCCCGCGCAAATGAGCACCTACAAGGTCATTACGGCCATAACAGATGTTCGTGAGGCACCAGACGCCCAAGCCTTGCGTGGCAAGCTTGAAAGCCAGCTTAATTACGGCGAGATTTTTGAAGTAACCGAAGATCACGGCGACTGGCTGAAAGGCAAATGCGCGCATGATGGTTACGAAGGTTTCGTTGAAAAAAAGCACCTGACCAGCGCCTTTAATGCCGCGACCCATGTGGTGACAGCACAACGCAGCCATGTGTATCGCGACGCCACCATGAAATCGCCCATCTTGATGACACTGGGCATGGGGGCACACGTATCCGTCGTGGAAGTGGGCGAGAAATTTGCCAAACTTGACGATGGACGTTTTATTTTCAAAGACCACATCGCACCGCTCAGCGCGCGTGCGGATTTTGTCGAAGCCGCCCTGCGCCTGCTTGAAACTCCCTATGTCTGGGGTGGACGCAGTGGGCTTGGCACGGATTGTTCCGGACTGGTGCAGATTTCGCTTGCCCGTGCCGGCGTTTACAGCACGCGCGACACCGAATATCAGCAAAACACGATTGGCAGCGACGTTACCAGCCAGCCACGCCAGCGCGGGGATATCGTTTTCTTCCCTGGGCATGTGGGCATCATGGTGGACGCTGAAAACATGGTGCATGCCAATGCCACGCACATGAAAACAGTCGTCGAGCCGCTTGCTGACGCACTCAAGCGCAGCGAGAAAATCACCGCTGTCAGACGTATCTAGGAATTACTTGTTAAGGCCGCTGTCAAAAGCCTTGTCACCCTGTGGTGTGATGATGGGGTCAACCAATGGCAAATTAACCTCGGGTGGTGGCTTGCGCTTGACGGTTGTTGGCTCGTCTGCGTATTCAGACATTTTCGCCTGATAGGCTGCTTCGTCCCACTCCATGGCAATACTGATCGTGCTGGGATAGTCGTGGATTGAATTTGACGCGATGTCATAGGCTGTGCCCGGAACAACCCCGTTAAATACGTTGAGCGTACTATCCCACATATCAACACCGGCATGTACCTTGCCGTGATAATCTTTGTAGTATTCTTTGGTGCAGTGGACGTAAAGCGGATTGGGTGAGCGATCAACGATGATACGCATCGGCGTTACCACATGATAAATCCTGCCATCGTTCTTAAGTTTGCAATCCGCCCCCTCGACACCTTGCGTGACAACATCGATTTCCTGAAATGACTGTTCAGTCATCGTGTTGCAGCCAGCCAAAACGGTGGTTGCTGTCAAAAGCGCCAGCACTAAACGGATGGTACGCATGAAAATCCCCTGTCGTCAGCCTGTCCCCACAGGCGGTTACATATATCTATTGATAACGCGCCCGCCAGAAAAGATCAACCGCTCAAGGATATTAGCTGGCCTTCGCGCGTGCAGAAGCCTTGCCAGAAGGCGCATCCGCAGGTGTCATAACCAGACCATCTTTGCCTTTATCGACGCCAACCACCTGCCCATCGGCCAGACGCCCGTCAATAATCATATTGGCCAGCGGGTTTTGCAGCTCGCGCTGGATAGCCCGTTTAAGCGGCCTTGCGCCATAAGCTGGGTCATAACCAGCATCGCCCAGCCACTCTTTTGCGGCATCCGTCAATGTCAGCGTGATGTTGCGCTCTGACAGCAGCTTGCGCAGGCTGGCCATCTGGATATCGACGATATGCGTCATCATCTCGCGGCTGAGGCGGCGGAACATGAGTATTTCATCGATACGGTTCAGGAACTCGGGACGGAAAGCCTTGCGCACCACGGCCATAACCTTGTCGCGTACTTTCTCTGGCTCGCTTTCAACCAGATGTTCTGACCCAAGGTTTGACGTCATGATCAACACCGTGTTTGAAAAATCAATCACGCGCCCCTGCCCGTCTGTCAGGCGACCATCGTCAAACACTTGCAGCAAAATATTGAACACATCAGGGTGCGCTTTTTCAACTTCGTCAAACAGCACCACCTGATACGGGCGGCGGCGCACGGCTTCGGTCAGGCTACCGCCTTCTTCATACCCGACATACCCGGGGGGGGCGCCGATCAAACGGGCGACTGCGTGCTTTTCCATGTATTCAGACATATCGATGCGCTG
>JBEIPH010000237.1:0-2816 GCA_040377115.1 Micavibrio sp.
ATCACTTCGTGCGCCAGAAAATCAAGGTTGTGGGCGCGCTGACGCTGGTTGGCGTAACCTGACATCATCAGGATTTTCATGTTTGGATATTCTTTTGCCGCCTTCAGCGACAGGGCAATACCGTCCATTTCAGGCATAACGATATCGGTCAGCAGCAGGTCATAAGGGCGCTGGCCAAGGGCTTCGAGTGCCGCGTTGCCATCACCAACAGCTGTCACGCCGTATCCGGCATAATTCAGGGCACGTTCGACAAACTGGCGCACGGCCAGTTCATCATCGGCAACCAAAATCCACTGTGTATCGTCTGTCATTTTTCCACCACTTTCAGCACGGCTGACATCGCACCTTCGGGTGCGTCGTTAAAAGCGGCTTTGATCGGTGCTTCTTCGCCTTTTTCAAGCTTGCGCACGCTGCCCTGCTCATCAACCGGCTTTTTAAGAAGCCATGTTTTAAGAATACTGCCTTCACTGCCTGTCAAAATAAGTTCAAGCGCGGGATAGTCGCGGGTTTTGCCTGAAATATTGGCTATGCGCGCTTCGACCATCAGGGTTTTTTTGTCTTTCTCTATCTCGCGGGTGACTTGCAGCGCGCTCAGGCGCAGGCCATCACCAGGTGCAGGTGCGGGAATACCCGCCGCCGCATAGACAGGGCCAAGTGCGGGAATACGCTTGGCCAGCGTTTCCCTGAAACCCACCAGCACACAAAGCGTCAGCAACAGGGGCAGCAAAAAGACCATCGCGCCAAACCTATTGGCTGAAAGCCCCATGGGCATATATTCCGTTACCGGCATTTCAGGCAAATGGTCTTTGAAGGCTGCGCGTTTTTGCACAGGTTCAGCAACTGTAACCTCGGGCATCACAAACGAGGGCACATCGGCGCCACCGGCAGGTTTGGAATAATCAATCTCTGTCGGGCCATCATCAAGGCTGATCGCAGACTCGGAAAAAGCAAACTTGTTGCGCGCGTCTTCTTGCGCTGGGATTTCCACCTTGGGTGGTTCCACGCGCCACACATGGCTGCAGTCACCGCAACGCACACGCTTGCCGATGGGGAAAACGCGCGTATCGTCCAGTTTGTAATGCGCATCGCAGACCGGGCAGGACAGCAGCATGGTTAAATTCCGTAATAATCCGTAAAATAAACGCGTGTACCGCCCGATATCTGCCCGAAAATCCGGTGGTATCAGACGGCAAATCAGAATAGCATGTGAAAAGTTAAAGTTCAGCGATTTCTTCGCGGCAAGCCTTGGGGGCGTCTTTTGACGTAACCACATGGCCCCGCGCTTGCCACGGGGTTTTAGCCATGACCGCCTTTGCCGATCAACCCGCCACCAAAAAACCCGTTGTCGCATTTGACAATGTCGGCCTGCGCTATGGTACGGGGCCTGAGGTTTTGCATGACCTTAACTTCACCCTGCCTGCCGGATCATTTCACTTTTTAACCGGCCCCAGTGGTGCGGGTAAAACCTCTTTGCTCAAGCTGCTTTATTTGGGCCAGCGTCCAACGCGCGGTGGTATCACCCTGCTTGGCCAGTTGCTTGATACCCTGCCCCGCCACGCGCTGCCCGAGCTGCGCCGCCAGATCGGTATTGTCTTTCAGGATTTCCGTCTGCTCCCGCATCTGTCTGCGTTTGACAACGTGGCCCTGCCCCTGCGTGCCTCGGGCGTTGCAGAGGACGTTATCCGCAAGAATGTCACCGAGCTGATGGAATGGGTGGAACTGGGCGACCGCCTGAACGCCAAACCCGAAACCATGTCAGGTGGCGAACAACAGCGTGTGGCGATTGCGCGCGCCGTTATCAACCGCCCCAAACTGCTGGTGGCGGATGAACCAACAGGCAACGTTGATCATGCTATTGGCACAAAGATCCTTTATTTGTTTGAGGAGCTTAACCGCCACGGCACCACCATTGTTATCGCCACCCATGATGACGATATTGTTCGCCGTTTTGATCATCCGCAACTGCATCTGGAAGCTGGCAGCCTGAGCATTCTGCCCCGCCAGCGTCTGGCCGCGTGAGGAGAGAGTAACAATGAAAAGAAAAATCTTCTCTGCTTATAACTATGACATCGCACTTGATGATGGCACCGGCGCCCATCTGGTTGGCGGCATGACCGCCTTGATGGTTTTCTTTGTCAGCTTGACGCTGGTTGTCAGCTTTGCGCTGGCTGGCCTATCAGATCGCTGGATGTCGGCACTGACCGGTAGCCTGACAGTTGAAATCAAGCCTCCCGCCGCCGAGGCCGATGGCAACCCCAGCGCTGCTGGCCTTTTGGCATTTGAAGATAAAATCCGCAAAGCTGTGGCCATCGCAGAGCGTAACCCCGCTGTCAGCGAGGCCCGCGCACTGAGCGAAACAGAAATCCGCGCCTTGATCGAACCCTGGCTGGATGATAAATCAGCCGCCACCCTTCTGCTGCCCGCCATTATTGATGTGAAGCTGAAAGAAGGTGCAGATACAACCAAACTGCAAACAGACCTGATCAACACCATCCCCGATGCCAGCATCGATACACATGATGATGCCCTCAGCGATATCCAATCCCTTGTGGCAACGGCCAGAACTTTTGTGATTGCCCTGACCAGCCTGATTATCGCCCTTGGCATTGCCGCCATTGCCGCCACTGTGCGCGCCAAGCTGGCCATTCATAAATTTGAGGTCGAAACGCTGCACCTGATTGGTGCCAGCGATGAATACATCGCCCGTCAGTTTCGTCGCCACACCCTGCACGGCAGCTTGCGCGGGGCGCTGGCCGGGCTTGGCCTGATGCTGATTACCATCGCGGTACTGGGATTGGTTAGTGGCAAAATGGGCA